>CAMAFU010000233.1 GCA_945833725.1 uncultured Treponema sp. | reverse complement strand
TGCGAGCGGAATTGATGTTTTTATAAGGGTGCCGTTTTTTTTGTGAAATTACGCATATTTTTTCCTGCATTTTTTGCCTTTTTTCAAAAAAAATCGATTTAATGCAAACCTTTTTGATTTTCAAAACAATAAATCCGTGTTAAAATCAGTTTATGTTTATGGATAATGTTGAGTCAGTTTATTTTAACAAAGTGAAATGTGTGTGGGGGGGGGTGCAGGTTTAACGACTTATTCATCTGTATACGGGTTTGCCTGCGCCTTGCAGTTTTGCAGGGGCAAAACTGCGGTAGACAGTTCTGAAAATTATAGAGCAGGTTCTGCTGATTCTTTATCTGTAGCAGATAAATTTAATTACCCGGAATTTTTAACAGAAACAGAATTATATAAACAGAAAAGGACGCATTCTTTTTGTCTTTTGGGCAGAAGGAGTGCGTCCTTTTTGCGTTTAAACGAATTTTTCGGTTGCGGGATTTTCCCGAAACCTTCTCCGGTACAAAAACAGCGTTCTGTAAATTGCTGGAGTCTGTCCGATTGAAAAACTTGACTTTGGCAGTGTGCTGAATAAGTCGTTGTTCGGTAATCAAAAAAGGCGTTGTCTTTTTAATATAGATGTAAAAAGTCTTGGAGGGTGTAAGTAATTATGGGAGTAAATACTATGAAAAAAATCAACTTGTTTGCCTCTCTTTCGGCAATGATTATGGCACTTGCATTTATGAGCTGTCAGACAGATTCTGACAGCCACGAACACAGTTTTTCAGAAGAATGGAAAACTGATGCGGTCTATCACTGGCATGTTTGCAGTATCTGTAATGAACTTGTTGAAAAAGAAGAACACACCTTTGGCGAATGGACTGTAACGGTTGTAGCAACGGAAGCAAATAAAGGTTCAAAAGAAAGAGTTTGCAGCGTGTGTCTTTATAAACAAGTAAAGGCAATTCCAAGACTTGATAATGAGCATGACTGCTCTGAGGAATGGAAAACTGATGCGGTCTATCACTGGCATGTTTGCAGTATCTGTAATGAACTTATTGAAAAAAAAGAACACACCTTTGGAGATTGGGAAATAACAACAAAACCGACAGAAACAGCTCAAGGCCTAAAAGAAAGAGTTTGCAGCGTGTGTGGGTATGTGGAAAAACGAAATATTGCAGAAACATCTCATAAAGAACACATTTTTGCAGAAGAAGAATGGAAATCTAACGTAGTAAAACACTGGCATGAATGCAGTGAATGCAATAATGTAGTTGAAGAAAGCGAAGCAGCGCATAGTTTTGGGTCTTGGACTGTAACTAAAAAACCTACAACGGAAGATGGTGAAAAAGAAAGAATTTGCAGCGTATGTTCATATAAAGAAACGCAGGTTATTCCAAAAATTTTTTTAAAAATAGATGGCGGCACAATTACAGGAAAGGAAAATAAAACCAATGACTCTGGTGTGTTTACTAAAGGCAGGGAGATAACTCTCAGTAATTTTTATATGTCAAAATACGAAGTAACAAAAGCTCAGTACAAGGAAATAATGGAAGATACAGCCCTGAATACGCTTGCAATTACAGCTGATCCAAGTTACAGCTCCTTACAGCCGGAAAGTTACGTAATTGCGGATGGAGAAGAAGATTCAGAACGTCCTGTAGAAAACGTAACATGGTATGATGCCGTCTACTTCTGTAATCTTTTAAGCCAGAAAGAAGGTCTTGAACCTGTCTATACGATTAAAAATCCCGAAACTGAAGTCATTTCAGATGCAGGAAAATCCGTTACATACATAAAGAATGCCACAGTAACAGCTGACCATACTAAAAACGGTTACCGACTGCCAACAGAAGCAGAATGGGAATATGCTGCCCGCGGAGGAGATCCAAATCTGGATGAATGGGATTATCCTTTCAGCGGTTCAGATACAGCAGACGAAGCAAAATATACTGACAGTCGGAACTCGGGATTGGATGCAGCAGGCTGGTATTACTATAACACCTGTAACGGCGGTATAACTTCAACTGAAATTCCATCTAGCGGGAAGGAAGGTTACGGTGCCCATCAGGTAGGACAGAAGAAACATAATGTTCTTGGCTTATATGACATGAGCGGAAACGTATGGGAATGGTGTTATGACTTATATGACTACAGTACAGCCCAAAGAAGTGAAAATGACCCGACTGGTCCTGATTCTGGTTCCTATCGCGTTAAACGTGGCGGTTCTTGGAACAATGGCGCATACGATGCATCAGTATGTTTCTGGAGTTGCTTTAATCCATCTGAAAAAGGTAATTCACTGGGCTTCCGCCTTGTTCGCTCCGCCGACTAGCGCTGGCTGGTTCTATAAGGAAAATATTTAAATTGGGGCTGTCTAATAATGCACAGATGCTGAACTGAATTCAGCATGACAATATTCTTTAGGCAGCCCCTTTTTTATGTTTTTCTATTATCTTGATAAAAACAGGGGCACTTTCTGCCCTTTTCTTTTAGGCAAAGAACGGCTAGTATTCAGATGATATGAAAGTCGT
>CAMAFU010000232.1 GCA_945833725.1 uncultured Treponema sp. | reverse complement strand
ACGCTGTAGTCTGGCAAAAAGATGCAATTTACATTTTTGAATTCAAAATGGACGGCACGGCAAAAGAAGCAATGGAACAGATAAACAGCAAAGACTACCCAATCGCCTACAAAAACGACGGACGAAAAATCGTAAAAGTGGGCGTAAATTATTCTAGTGCAGAAAAGCAGCTTACCGAGTGGGTGATTGAGTAGCAGCAGTGAAAATCGCATACGCCTACCTCCCTTTTTTATGACTGGCTTGTGCAAATATCTTACGAAATATAAGATATGACAATGAACTGTAAGTTTCCTGCAAAAAATAATAACTCGATTTTTTTTAAGACTCTTTTTTCACTGGCTTTTCCCATCATTCTTCAAAACCTGATGCAGACTTTTGTAAACATGCTCGATACCATAATGGTGGGCAGACTGGGCGGTATTGAAATCGCTTCTGTCGGACTTGGAAATCAGGTTTATTTTATGCTCTCCATGGTTATTTTTGGCATAACTTCCGGCGGTTCTATTTTTATAAGCCAGTTCTGGGGGCAGGGAAACATAAAGGGCATTCGCCATGTTACGGGAATTATGCTTTTCGGAAGTGCCGCTTTTTCCCTTTTGTTTTTTGTTGGTGCGTTTTTTTTCCCGGAATTTTTGCTGGGACTTTTTTCTAAAGACAGGGAAGTTATACTCAAAGGAATTTCCTATTTAAAGATTGTTGCATTCAGTTATCCTGTAACAGCAGTGAGTATTGCTTTTCAAATGGCTTTTAGGAGCACGGAACATGTTTATCTTCCTATGTTCTGCACAGGTGTAAGCCTCGTTCTTAATGTTATTCTTAATGCCCTCCTTATTTTCGGCTGTTCCTTTTCGTTTACAGGAATAACAGTAACCGTTCCTTCCTTGGGAGTTGCCGGTGCCGCCCTTGCCACACTAATTTGCCGTTGTGTAGAACTTGTAATTGTACTTTTTGTTTCTTACACAAAAAAATATGAAGTATGGGGAAAACTCCGGGATTTTCTGTCGTTCAACAGGAGTTTTGCCTTAAAAGTAATAAAAACAAGCCTCCCTGTTTTAATAAGCGAAACCGTCTGGGGACTGGGCATAACCTTTCAAAATGGAATTTTTGCCCGATGCGGAACAGATGCCATTGCCGCCTTTAACATAACAAACACAATCAGCCAGCTTACATGGGTATTCTTTATTGGAATGGGAAATGCTTCGGCCATCATCCTGGGAAAAAAAATTGGAGCCGGCGATATTTGCGGAGCCAAGTGGTATGTAAATCGTTTTATATGGTTTATGCCTCTTACAGGAGCTTTAATCGGACTTTTTTTAATTCCGCTTTCCCACCTTCTACCATTTCTGTTTAATGTAGAAGCAAATGTTCTTGAAATGGCAAGACAAATGATTTATGTACTTGTAGCAGTCTATCCTTTGCGGGCGTTTAATATGCTTTTAATAGTAGGAATCTGCCGTTCAGGAGGCGATACTTTTTTTGGAATGGCCATAGACAACGGTTTTATGTGGATAGTTTCAATTCCACTGGCAGTAACAGCAGCCTTTGTCTTAAAATTGCCGCCATACGCCGTAATGATTTTTCTTGAGTCGGAGCAGCTTTTAAAAGCCGGAGCAGGACTTCCGCGGGTTTTGTCTGGAAAATGGCTTCATGTTTTAACAAAATAACCCTTCACCTAATTTTCCGACAGCCAAATAGCCTAAAAAGCCAAAAGCCCCAAACCGGCCGCCAAAAAATTAAAGGTCGCCGACAATCTCCAGCATCTGCTCAGGATTTTCAGCCGCTTTAACTTTATCGAAAGCTTTTATAATAATGCCGTTTTCATCAATAAGATAAGTTGTGCGCGCCACACCCATACTTACTTTGCCGTAAAGTTTTTTTTCTTTCCACACATCGTAAGATTGAATAACAGTTTTATCCGGGTCAGAAAGAATCGTAAATTTAAGGCCGTAATTTTCTTCAAATTTTTTGTGAGATGCAACAGAATCTTTACTTATGCCCAAAATCACAGCACCTTTTTCCGAAAAAAGAGGCATCCTCTCACTAAAACCACAAGCCTGTTTTGTGCAGCCCGAAGTATTGTCTTTCGGATAAAAATACAAAATAACCTTTTTTCCGGCATAATCTTTCAAAGAATGAATTTTGCCGTTCTGATCCGGAAGACTAAAATCCGGTGCCTTTGCTCCAATCTGTAACATATTTCTCCTCATAAAAAACCGGGCGTTCCGGCAACAAGTTGCCGTCGGCAGTTACGGGGTTCGCTTGCGCTCATCGGCACCGCTTCACTTTGTTCCGCTACCGCCGACAGCTTCGCTGCCCCTCCATTGCCTAACGCAGGACACTTACCAAAAAAAAAGCCGCCTGTGTTTACGGCAGCTTTTGTACAAAATTATATGTGTATAAAACTAGAAAATTAAACTGATTAATTTGCCAATTGGGTCAAAATCCAAAAGAAGAATGTCTACAGCAAAAAATACACCAAATCCAACAGCAGTTATGCCTAAAAG
>CAMAFU010000231.1 GCA_945833725.1 uncultured Treponema sp. | reverse complement strand
TCGCAGTTTTCTGCCTGAACCTTAAAGTTATAAACCTTTCCGCATTTTTTACAGCTGATAGAGCCGTCTGCATCTACAGTGATTTCAACAGAGCCTTTTTCTTCAACAGCCGGGGTTTCCGGTTCAGAACCACCGCCTCCAGAAGGAGTTACCTCTGTTGAACAGCCCAAACAGCAGAGCATTAAAACTGCCGCCAAAGACCCAAAGATTGTTTTAAGTGATTTTTTCATATTCATCCTCTTTTTTAATGCTGGTTTAAAGTTATTTTACCAGCTTTTATATTATCTGTAAGAAAACGGTAAATGTTCTTTTTATTATTTGGATTTTTGCGAACTTTTATTTTTATAAAAAAGCCGTTTTTACCAGAAAATTTCATCTGATTTTCCTTAATTGATGAGAAAATGTCATTATTATGGATTTTTAAGTTGTTTCAGAAATTTATAAGTCCGAAATTTATTCGGCCATTACAATATTTGGAATTCCAGCTGAGTTTTTTTCTTTAAAATACAAGTTTTTAAGGGGGTGTATGTCCAGTGCATTTGAATACCAGCCGCCTATTTCTTCCAAGTTTATTATCTGAAAACTTAAGTTATGGCTTACAGGAATTACAACACCGTCGTCCAAAAGAATCTGCTCTGCCTTGGAAAGAAACTGATACCTGCTGGAAAAATCTTCCGTTTCTTCTGCCTGAGCAACAAGTTTTTCAAATTCATCGTTTTTCCATTCTGTCTGTTTCAAAGTTGAATTTTCCCTAAAAAGTTCAAGAAAAGCCAGAGGGTCTGCAAAATCACCTATCCAGGAATTGCTGAAAATATCGTAATTTAGGTAGGGAATATCTTCATAATACCGGGAACTTTCTATTTTAAATGGAATAAGTTTTACACCAAGAGTTTCCCATGCATCCATAAGAATCTGAGCCTGTTTTTTTGCATATTCGGTGTCGGCAATTCCCATTTTTAATTCAAGAATTTTATCTTCAGGGATTCCAGAATTTTTTCTTGCTTCCTGCATTAAATCTTTTGCTTCTTCCAAATCTGTCTGACTATAACCGTTTACTTTAGGATACCCCATAAGAGGATAAATAAAAGTTGTGGCAGGAATAAGGTTTCCCCATCTAAGTTTATCCCACGGAACAGCAGCAAGAAGAGCCTGACGAAACAGAACATTGTCCCAGACAGGATTTTTGCATGTAAAAAATAAATAGGATGTTCCAAAAAGCGGCGTTAAATTAAGGGCTTTTTTGTTTATAAGGATTGAAGAATCAAAGGCAGTTAAAACCCAGTCAACTTTTCCGCTGTTAAAAGCCCAGGAATTTTCTTTTTCGTCTGTTGAAAAAAATATTTTTATTTCCGGCAAAGCAACATTTTCCCTGTCCCAGTACCGCTCATTTCTTTTCATTGTAAGATAATCTTCTGATTTTTCATGAATTGTAAATGGTCCGGAATATACGCCTTCTTCATCTGGCACAGCCCCAAAAGCATGATGACACAAAAGGCTTGGCAAATGAGAAGCAGGAGACTTTAAAATTACAGTAAGTTTTTGACCGTCTGATTTTATGCCCACTTCTTCTTCTGTAATTTTTCCTTCCCGATATTCTTTTATTCCCTGAATACAGTCCAAAAGAGAAGCATAAGGAGCTCCCGGTGTTTTTTGAAGTTTAAGCCAGCTCATTTTTATTTCCAGGGCAGTAATTTTTTTTCCGTTGCTGTAAAAGGCATCGTCCCTTATACGGAAAGTCCACCGTTTTTTATTTCTGGAAATGTAATAACTTTCTGCCAGAGCATTTTCGCTGGCCAGAGTTTTTTCGTTATAAGTAAAAAGGCCTTCGTACAAACCGTTTAATACCTGCGATTCAAAAGAATAACTTGAAGTATGAGGATTTAAGTTCAACTGGCTGTCTATACCTGTAATTGCCAGAGTTTTCTGAATTCCAGGATTAAATTTCTGAAGGGAAAATTCTTGCCCTAAAAGCAGTTCCAAATCTTCATCACCGCCAGTTTCAGGAAATTCAGGATTTTCCTGTTCCTGACAAAAAGATAAAAGACCGAAAAAACAAAACAGTATGGCGGCAAAAAAATTCTTTTTACACATTCTTTATTCCCAATTTTCTAAGCTGGGCTTCTTCTTCAATGTATGCGGTATATTCACTTCTGTGCTGATTAACTTTAACCACAGAATTTTTTATAGCCGTAATTTCCATTTTTAAGCCCTTGATTTTTGACTTATCTTCGTTAAGGACACTGGCTTTAAAAAATTCATCCAGCCCGTTAAGGAGTTTTAAAAGCTTATTACATTCCGACAACTGCTGATTTACATACTCAAGAATTTTTTCTTCGCTTTGCTGAGAGATTCTTTCGTAGGAAGAAGATTTTCTTATACCCATGGAATTATAGCGGCGGGATTTTAATTCCAGTTCATTTATAAACTGAATGTAATTTAATTTTTCGTAATGCTTTGTGTCCGACAAAGTGTCTATAACGGCAACATTATAAAAAACAGGTTTTTCTTCTATATTGAAGGCCTTTCGGAAAATT
>CAMAFU010000230.1 GCA_945833725.1 uncultured Treponema sp. | reverse complement strand
GGCTGGACACCGGAGTTAAACGCCGAATATGCAGCACAAACGGCAGTTCAGGGAGGGGAAAAAGCAAATAAGGTTTTAAAGGCAAAGGTAATTCAGCCGGAACAGAATGAAGCAGGACAGGATAAAACAAGTTATTTTGAACTTTACAGCCGCATAAAACTTATAAACGAAAACTTAATCAGGCAGAGAAAAAATCCTCTGTAAATTTATCTGTAAATTTAATAAATAAAGTTGCCCTTGCAGATATACTTTGTTATATTAAGTCGGAATGATTATTATTTATCCGTAATGAGGGAGGTATATTTTATGAAAAAAACTCTTTTTATTCTTGCATGCTGCTGTTCACTTTTTTTAGGCTGTTCTTCTAAAGAAAATTTCGCCGGCTCCTGGGAAACCACACTTCTTTCAAAAGACGGTGTAGTTCAATCACTTTGTGTTTCCGGTATGGAAATAAAACCGGAAGGAAATTTATGGTCTGTTTCAGGAAATTCTGGTGTAAACAGGTTTATGGGTTCTTTTGCTGCATCAAAGGGAAAAATTACACCCGATGATAAATTTGCTTCTACCAGAATGATGGGTACTCCAGAAGCTCAGGAATTTGAAGATCTTTTTTTAAAAGCCTTTACTTTTGCAGATTCTTATACACTGAAAGACAATATTTTGCGTATTGAAAACTCAAAGGACAATCTTATTCTTGAGTTTAAAAAAACAAACTGAAAGAACTTTTTAAAGTTTTAAAAATTGGAGGTGCTTATGAAAGCAAGGTATTTTCGCTGCAAAAAATGCGGAAAAGTCATTGTAATGCTGTCGGAAAGAAACACTCCTACAATCTGTTGTGGAGAAGAAATGGAGGAGCTTGCCGCAGGTATTACAGAGGCTTCAAAAGAGAAGCATATTCCTGTTTTTGAACGGACAGGCAATATTGTAAAAGTTTCGGTAGGCTCTGTTGCTCATCCTATGGAAGAACAGCATTTTATTGAATGGATTGCATTGGAATCGTCTTCAGGAGTTCAGGTGCGGCAATTAACGGCTGGCAATAAACCGGAAGTTGTTTTTGCTCTTGAAGAAAGCGACAGCGTTGAAAGAGTTCTTGCATTCTGCAATCTGCATGGTTTATGGGCTTCAAACTAGTTTTTGATGCATAACAAAACTGTCCTGAAGGCTTTTTTTTGCCTTTGGGGCAGTTCAATTTTTTACATTTTAATGGGAGGCAAATAAATGACAATCTCTGAAAATATAAAATATGTGGGTGTAAATGACCATAATATAGATTTGTTTGAAGGTCAGTTTGCAGTACCAAACGGAATGAGTTATAACTCATACATTATTCTTGACGAAAAAATTGCCGTTATGGACTCCGTAGATGCTGATTTTGGAGAAGAATGGCTTTCAAATATAAAGAATGTGCTTGGCAATAAGACTCCTGACTATCTTGTTGTTCACCACATGGAAATGGATCACTCTGCAAATATTCTTGCTTTTGCAAAAGAATTTCCTGATGCAAAAATCGTTTCATCAAAAATGGCCTTTTTAATGATGAAATCTTATTTTGGATGTGATTTTGCCGACAGACAGACTGTTGTTTGTGAAGGAAGCAAACTGTCTTTGGGAAAACATACCTTAACATTTATAGGTGCTCCAAATGTACATTGGCCGGAAGTTTTAATGTCTTATGAAGATTCGGAAAAAATTCTTTTTTCTGCAGACGGATTTGGAAAATTCGGTTCGCTGGACAAAGACGAAGATTGGGAAGATGAAGCTGCCAGATATTATTTCGGCATAGTAGGAAAATTCGGAGATAATGTTCAATCTGTATTAAAAAAAGCTGAATCTCTTGATATAAAAAAAATATGTCCTCTTCATGGACCTGTTTTAGACAAAGACTTGCATAAATATACGGAACTTTACGACATCTGGTCTTCCTATAAACCTCAATTTGACAGAATATTTATCCCATACACATCGGTTTATGGAAATACAAAAAAAACAGTAAATGAATTTATAAAAATCCTTAAAGAAAAAGGCTTTAAAAATGTTGTTTCCATGGACTTAGCCAGAGAGGATGTGTATAAGGGAATAGAAACAGCATTCAGAAGCAGTAAAATTGTTTTTGCTTCAACAACATATAATGGGGGAGTTTTCCCTGCTATGAGGGAATTTATAGAAAAACTTGTGGAAAGAAATTTTAAAAACAGAAAGGTTGCATTTATTGAAAACGGCGCCTGGGCACCCAAAGCTGTAGCCACAATGAAAAAACTTTTGGAACAGGTCCAGGGAATTGAATTTACAGGCGAAGATGTTACTGTTAAAATTTCTCCAGATGCAGATACACACAAAAAACTTGAAAGTCTTGCAGATATTTTAATCAAATCTTAAGCACTTTTTGTCTGGTCTGTTTCTTTTTCAATAAGGATTTTATCTACAATAATGGATATATCCTCAAGCAGAATTCCGCAGTCGCTTTCGATGTATTGGGTTACAGATTTTTTCAGATTGTTGCTGATTTCTGTAAGCTGTTCACCAAAGGGAACATCTATAGTTATAAAAAAACG
>CAMAFU010000229.1 GCA_945833725.1 uncultured Treponema sp. | reverse complement strand
AAAGAAAAAAAATTGAATGTCGATAATTTAAATGTCTTGAGAACAAAGCCAGGGTGTAAGAATATAATTCTTTCAACATCCAGACACCTTGCCTGAATAAAAAGACATCGGCCTTAAACGACTCTCCATTTTAAAAAGGGAAGAAATTGTGTAAGAATTTCTTCCCTTTTTTTAAATTTTCCATGTTTCCCACTATAAAAAAACAGTTATTCTTCCGATAATATAGACAATAGGTAGAAAGTTGATTTTTTACCTGACTATAAAAGGATATTGCAAAAAACTGTATTATGAATTCCTTTCCAATTGCAACGCTGAACGAAAATACTTTTTTTACTCAGGAGCTTGTACTCGACAAACAGTTTATTCTGTTGGATCCGTCGTGTCCGTTTACAAACAGCATGAAAAAGGCTCTTACAGAATGGGGAATTAAAGTCGTTTATTCAGAAGGTTCAATTACCGGTTCCAGAGCCAATGCCGCCCCAATAAATACAGAAAATTTTCAACAGGTTGATATTGCAGATGTAAACACCACTACAGAAAAAAAATCCGAAATGGGTGAAAATATACGGAAACTTTTAAGGCAATCCCACGAAAATATTTCCGGCAACGAAAAATCCCGGATGGGAACTGTTCAAAACATCTACAATGAATATTCAAATTACATAAATTCCATATACACCCACTATGCAACCCACAAAGTTTTGAACTATCAGGAAATTTCCGACACCGTAAAGGAGCTTTGCGTATTTATAAAAGACAACCGACGGTATGTACTTCGCATTCAGCCGGCAAACGACGGTAAAAACAAAAATTTTATAATCAACCACAGCATGCGTTCCACCGTAATAGCCATTGTAATCGGATTACAGTTAAGGCTTCCCCTTACAAAACTTGTTGATTTAGGCGTTACATGCATTCTCCACGAAATAGGACAAATCCGCCTGCCACCGCAGCTTTACCTTACAGACAGAAAACTTACCGCCGGAGAAAAAATAAAACTGTCGACCCATCCTATTTTGGGCTACAACATTGTAAAAGACAATCTTTTTCCAAGCCAGATTCAATTAGGAATTCTTCAGCATCATGAACGGGAAAACGGAGCCGGCTATCCGCAAAAACTTTTTGGTCAGCAGATTTCTCAATTTGCAAAAATAATCGGTGTTGCCTGTAGTTTTGAAGCAATAACATCAGCCCGTCATTTTAAAGAAGCCCGCTCAAGTTACGATGCCATGGTGGAAATTTTAAAAAATGAAGGAAAACTTTTTGATGATACTGTAATAAAAGCTCTTTTATATTCACTTTCTCTGTTCCCAATAGGTGCCTATGTTTACCTCCTGAACGGAAAAATTGCGCAGGTTACAGATGTAAATCCCAATTCTCCCGGAAACCCGATAGTGTCCCTTCTAGGCGTAACAGATTCCTCAGGTTCTCCAATCCAGGTACAGACTGATGCAAATCAAAACAAAATAGTCCGAGTACTAAACAAAGCAGAAACCATGGATATCGTAAAACGTATAGAGGGGGGGGGTAACAAACCCGTAAAATGAACTTGAGTCTTCTTAAATCAAACAAAATCTAAATCCATTTCCGATGATGATAGGATGTCAATATAAAAGAAAAAGCCGCCCTTTTTGGACGGCTTTTTTAATTTTATTAAAAAGATATTACAGTCTGATTGTTTCTACCATATAGCGCACGCAGGTTCCGGTTTCATCTTCTATCTGCTTTTCGATAACAAACACAAGGCTACGACCGGATTTGTCGCTGAAAATTCGATTTATGGTATAGCCTGTAACACCTTTTCGTTTTATATCGGGATTTCCAACAATGTTTCTGCTTATTAAATTTCCATTTTCATCCTTTTTTTCCAAAGTGATAAAGAATGATGAACGCTTTTCCCTGCCATTTCCTTCCACATTTTTTATAAGTTTTATGTGATAGTAAACAGCTTTTTCTACGGTTGAACCTTCAAAATCTTTAAACACAATTTCACCGGTAGAAGATGGAATTTCCCGGGTAAAAAGAAGGTTATCTGGAGAAGCTGGTTGCAATCCGTATTTTTTTAGTGTCCAGCCAGCCTTTTTTAAAAGTTCTTCGTAAACTTCTTTTCCACTTTTTTTAAAAGTTTCCTTTGAAGGCTTTGTTCTAAAAACTTCACCGTCTATCCAATCGTTTTTTTCGATATCTACACAATAAATTTCTGCATAACCTTCAAATTTTCCGTCTGTTTTACCGTATTCGGCAAAAACATAAGTTTTTCCATCTTGAGAAAGTCCTAAATCAACAAAAGCCGCCGCATCCCCTGCAAAAGAAAAGGGCAACAGGACAAAAAGAAACAGTAAAACTGAAAGGTGTTTTTTCATATTTCCCCCTGACTTTATAAGCCTACATTTTATTTTCGGTTTTTTTTATGCCAGTCTTTACTTAATTATAATTTACTTTTATGATTTTTTCATGACATTAAAAACTCGCAACAGACTGCTAAAATTTTTCTTCGTATTTTCACTTATATGCATTTTTACGGCTTTAATAAGTTTTGCAGCGGCTCTTTTCAATAAAGCAATTACACCCCCGCCA
>CAMAFU010000228.1 GCA_945833725.1 uncultured Treponema sp. | reverse complement strand
CCCTACCCTTAACCTTCTGCTGGAAAATCAGTAAAATGAAATTCCATGGAACAGTATAAAAAAGAATTTATTGATTTTATGGTTGAGTGCAATGTACTCAAATTTGGTTCTTTTACGCTAAAATCCGGCCGAAAGTCTCCTTTTTTTATGAATGCAGGTGCTTATGTTACCGGCAGCCAGTTAATGAGGCTGGGTGAGTTTTATGCAAAAGCCGTTCATGAATATTTTGGTGACGAGTTCGATGTTTTTTTCGGTCCGGCTTATAAAGGAATTCCCCTCGCTGTTGTTACTTCTATTGCCTACTATAAGCTTTATGGCAAAGAAGTAAAATACTGTTGTGACAGAAAAGAAGAAAAAGATCACGGCGCAGATAAAGGGGCATTGCTGGGATATAAAATAAAGGATGGAGATCGGGTAGTTATTATTGAGGATGTTACTACATCTGGCAAATCTATCGAAGAAACATATCCTAAAATAAAGTCTCAGGAAACAGTTCCTGGAGGAATTAAAATTGTCGGTGAAATTGTTTCCCTTAACAGAATGGAAAAAGCTCCAGATTCCAGTAAAGCAGCCTTAACTGTTATTTCTGAAAAATACGGTTTTCCTGCCAAAGCAATAGTTTCAATGGCAGATGTAGTAGAAGCGTTATACGAAAAAGGAAATAAACAGATTATTACGGAAGAAATAAAAAAACAGATTGATTTGTATTACAGCGAATATGGTGCAGATTTTAATTAAATAATGTTTTTTCCGCAAAAAAAAGGGGCATTTCAACCGGAAATCCTAAAAACTTTATTGGTTATATAGGATTCACTTGTTGAATGCCCCTTTTTTAATGGTACATTAAACTAGTCTATTACCATTTCTTTTCGATATCTGGTTCACAAATATTAACTTCTGTGTCCACATCGAAGAATTTACATTTTTCCATTTTTGGAGTGAAGTTAATTGTTTCACCGAGATTTGGGTTTACTTTAGGACTGCATTTAGCAACAACATTTACATTGGAAACCTGTACAAAAACATGTGTTTCTGCACCAAGAGGTTCTTTGTTTGTAACTTTTACAGCCATGTTGTTTTCTGCAGCAGCAGATTCCTGATAAACAAGGTCTTCTGGACGAACGCCAAACCATACATCTTTACCAGCGTAGTTTTTAAGATATTTCTGCTGATTTTCTGTTGGAACAAGCACAATGCTGTTTGCATCGCTTTCGTCAGCACTTGTTTTTACTTTTGCAGTAATTTTTCCGTTTTCGTCGGAGATTGTAACCATAAAGAAATTCATTGGAGGTGTTCCGATGAATCCAGCAACGAATTTATTAATAGGGTGATTATAAAGATAAAGAGGTTCTCCAATCTGCTGAATGCGTTTTTCTGACATTACAACGATTTTTGTACCCATTGTCATAGCTTCTACCTGATCGTGAGTAACATAAATCATTGTTGCATTAAGCCTGTGGTGAAGATCAGAAATTTCTGCACGCATCTGTACACGAAGCTTTGCATCCAGGTTAGAAAGAGGTTCATCGAAAAGGAAAACTTTTGGAGAACGAACAATGGCACGACCAACAGCAACACGCTGGCGCTGACCGCCTGAAAGAGCCTTTGGTTTTCTTGTAAGGTAGTCATCAAGGTTAAGAATATGTGAAGCTTCTTTAACGCGGCGTTCAATTTCTGCTTTATCTGTTTTACGGATTTTAAGACCGAATGCCATGTTGTCATAAACTGTCATGTGCGGATAAAGGGCATAGTTCTGGAAAACCATGGCAATATCCCTGTCTTTTGGCGGAATATCGTTCATCAACTTGCCGTCAATTAAAAGTTCACCTTCGGTAATATCTTCAAGACCGGCAATCATACGAAGTGTTGTAGATTTACCACAACCAGACGGACCAACGAATACACAGAATTCCTGATCCTCAATAGTAACATTGGAGCTTTCTACGGCAAGAACATCACCGTCGTAGACTTTTGTAACTCCTTTAAGTTCAACCTTTGCCATTTGATTCCTCCTCGTGGCTTATAGGGATTATATTATGCTACTATTCTACCATAGTTTTAAAATGAATTCAATTTGCTTAAGCAGGGTTGCAGCATTAGAAATTAAATTATTTTTTTTATAAAAGTTTCGCCTAGAACAAAAAGTATGCTGAAAAGAACGGCCGGAAGATAGTTTGCCGTTTTTATTTTTTTTATATTCATTAGATTTAGTCCTATGAATAGAATCAAAGTGCCGCCACTGCCTGTAAGTTCACTGAGCATCTGCTGGGTTACATAGGGTTTTAAAAAAACAGAAAGCAGGGTAAGTGCTCCCTGATAAATAAATACAGTTATAATGCTGAATGCTGTGCCTATGCCCATGGCCGCAGCATAACCAATGGATACAAAGCCGTCTAAAATTGATTTTAACAGTATTGTTGAATAATCTTTTTCTATACCGGCTTTGAATGAACCTATAATTGCCATGGCACCGACACAAAAAAGGCAGGAAGAATTTAAAAAAGCATAGGCAAAATTTTTTTGATTTGAACTTTCCTGAATGTCGTTGTTTTGAATTGTCTGAAGGTCATCTTGTTGTGATTTATCTGTCTGATTAAAAACCTTTCCCAGCCAGTT
>CAMAFU010000227.1 GCA_945833725.1 uncultured Treponema sp. | reverse complement strand
ATATATTAAATTTTATGGAAAAGGTAAAAATTCGAAGTACGACAGTAATTGCCGTTAAAAAAGACGGAAAAGTTGCAATGGCCGGAGACGGTCAGGTAACTTTGGGCGAAACAGTCTGTAAAGGGAATGCCCGCAAGGTCAGAAAAATTTACAATGGTAAAATTCTGACAGGTTTTGCCGGAAGTGTAGCCGATGCCTTCACTCTTCTGGACAAATTCGAAGAAAAGGTCAAGGAATTTAACGGCGACATAACAAGAAGTGCCGTTGAACTGGCAAAAATCTGGCGTACAGACAGATCGTTCCAAAAACTGGAAGCCATGCTGATTGTTGCAGATTCCTCAAAACTGCTTTTAATAAGCGGAGATGGAAATGTTATTGAACCGGAAAACGATGTTCTTGCCATAGGTTCCGGCGGAAATTATGCCTATTCTGCCGCACTGGCATATTTAGACAGCAGCAATCTTACTGCCAAAGAAATAGCCGAGCGCTCCCTTAAAATTGCCGGCAATATCTGTATTTATACAAACCACAACATTACGGTAGAAGAACTTTAAACCTTAAGGAAATAAAAATGGCCATTAACGGATTAACACCAAAGGAAATTGTCGAAAAACTCGACCAGTACATAATAGGACAGGAAAAGGCAAAAAAAGCCGTAGCAGTAGCACTCAGAAACAGACTCCGCCGCATTCATCTTTCAGAAGACATCCGCGACGAGGTTGCTCCGAAAAATATCCTTATGATTGGTCCTACAGGCTCCGGCAAAACAGAAATTGCCCGCCGGCTTGCAAAACTTGTAAATGCACCTTTCATAAAAGTAGAAGCCACAAAATACACAGAAGTAGGCTATGTGGGAAGAGATGTAGAAAGCATGATCCGGGACTTAATGTCTGTAGGATACAACAATGTAAAGTCCGAAATGGAAGAACAGCTTAAAGAATCAAGTCTTCCAAAAGTCGAAGAAAAAATTCTTGATCTTCTTCTTCCAAAACCTAAAATTCAGAATCAGGAACAAAAAAACGAAATTGTCCTTCCAGAAACTTCTGCCGACTCTACAAGAGAAAAATTCCGTCAGATGCTTAGGGAAGGCAAGTTGGAAGACCGGGAAGTTGAAGTTACGGTAAAAAAACAGCCCAGAGGTCCCAGCATGGAAATAATTGCCGGAGGAAGTCTGGACGACCTTCAGAACGGCATGCAGGATTTACAGAACATGCTTATGGGCGGCCGTACAAAAAAGAAAACAGTTACCGTAAAAGAAGCAAGAAAAATCCTTCAGGAAGAAACTTTGGATTCAATGATTGATCCCGACAAAGTTGCGGACATTGCAAAAGAAAGGGTTGAACAAAGCGGAATCGTATTCATCGACGAAATCGACAAAATTGCTTCAAAAAATCAGAACAATTCAGGTCATGTAAGCCGGGAAGGTGTTCAAAGAGACATACTTCCAATTGTAGAAGGCTCAAAAGTCAACACAAAATACGGTGTAGTCGATACAACACATATTCTTTTCATTGCAGCCGGTGCATTCAGTATGAGTGCTCCCAGCGATTTAATCCCAGAACTGCAGGGGCGGTTTCCTTTACGGGTTGAACTTGAAAGTCTTACAAAAGACGATTTCAGGCGAATCCTTCTGGAACCAAAGAATGCCCTTACAAAACAGTATTCGGCTCTCCTTTCAACAGAAGGTCTGAACATAACTTTTACAGAAGATGCCATCGACAGAATGAGTTTTCTTGCCGAAGATGTAAACAACAGAAGCGAAAATATCGGTGCCCGGCGGCTTCATACTATAATGGAAAAAGTTCTTGAAGATGTAAGTTTTACAGCAGATGAACATTCCGGTGAAACGCTTACAATCGATGAAGCTTTTGTAAACGAAAAATTAAGCGGTGTTGCAGAAAATGTAGATTTGTCCAGGTATATTCTGTAGTTTTTGCGGAAGGGGGAAGTCTCCCCCTCCGCGTCCACTTCGTTGGCCGCTACCCCTTCTCCTAGGGGCTATGCCCCTAAAACCCCTTTTGTTTTCCTTTATACAAAAAAATCACTTTTTTTCGTTTTTATCACCGTGGGGATGAGCTTTATTGTAAAGTTCAATAATATGCTTTGAAGAAAGGTGTGTATATCGTTGTGTTGTATTTATGTCAGCATGCCCAAGCATTTCCTGAACTTTTCTTACATCGGCTCCAGAAGTTATAAGGGCTGTGGCAAAAGTATGCCTTAAAGCATGAGGATTTACATGATGCCCGGTTCCTTCATTGCCAGAATATTTTGACAATATAAAGGAAATTCCCTGTTTAGAAACAGGGCGTCCCTGCTGGTTTACGAAAACATAGTCCAAGGGATTTTTTATTTTTAAGTCCTTAAACCTTAAATTCCGTTCTGCAAGATAAGTTTTTAAGGCATTAACGGCATCGTCTGTAAAATAAACGAACCTGTATTTGCTGCCTTTTCCTAAAACCTTTGCTCTGGAAAAATCCGCAGAAAAATCTGTTACCTTAAGATTTTTTATTTCGCTTAAACGGCAGCCTGAAGAATACATCATTTCTATAAGGGCTTTATCCCGACTCTGCCACAAAAGCGGATTACAGTCCGGCTGACTGCAAAACTCGTCGATTTCTCTGCC
>CAMAFU010000226.1 GCA_945833725.1 uncultured Treponema sp. | reverse complement strand
GTACTTAACTGTTCCGTATATAAGGTATTTTGAATTTGAGCCCAGAAGGTTTTTTGCTGCTTTGTATACTGTCTGGGAATTACCGGAAACTATTTCTTTTGTAAGGTCTACATTTCCAACGCGGGAAAATCCCTGCTTCATTAAAGCCATAAGAAGGTTTGATGAAGAAACGGAATTGTTTGTAATCGGATTTCCGCTTTCGTTAAAATCAACTAAAGCAATATTGCCTCCGGCATACTGAAGGTTTGTTTTTACTCTGTAAGGTACAGATACGGAATTTTTATCTGCAAGTTCTGCAATTTTCTGATTCGAAATGTCGCCAGTAGGATAAATTTTTATTGAACTGTCAAAAGCTGAAGGAGGAACAGGCGGCATGAACGAAATTTTGCCTTCCTCGTTTGTTGACATGTTTGTAATCTGAAAAACCTCTGCCCCCTGATTTTTTTCTTCAGGGCAAAGTATTGTGAGTGCAAAATCGTTTACAGGATTTCCTTCGGAATCTTTTGCTGCAAAGACAAAGGGCTCTGAAAAAGCCTTGTTTTTTGATGTTTCTTTTGGGGAAGAAATACATTCAACTGTTATGCCTTTGATTTTTTTTAGATAAATTTCTTCAGGAGTTTCCTGAAGAGGCTGAATAGAGGTGCTTGTAACGACTTTAAGCTGTCTTGGAGCTTTTGGTGATTGCGGCACATCTTCAGCGTCAGTTTCCTGAGAAGGGGAATTCTGTTCTGTAGGCTTAGGTATGGAAGAATTTGTACCGCAGGAAACAAGACCAAAGGCAGCTGTAAGAAAAACGAAAGGCCATATTTTAATGTTCTTCATTGTGAAAAATCCTTGAAAATCAATTTTTTTAATTTTAGCACTGTATAAATGTTAAAGTTTTATTTAACAGGCAAGTTACGCCATGATAACTTAAAAATCTGTTTTTTTCAATATTTCTGACACCAGATAAAATGACCCTGTTACTAAAAGTTTTTTATTTTTGGCAGCAGATTTTTTTAAGGCTAAATCAATTTCTTTTTCAAAATCTTCATCGCTGTGAAATTTAAGACCGTTTTCCAGAAATGATTTTTCTACGGAAGGTAAATCTGACTGTTTTACATTGCCCGGTTTTGTAAGGAAAATTTCGTGGAAACAGTTTTTAAAAAGAGGGGTAATGTCTTTTATGTCTTTGTCTTTTGCACAGGCAAAAAGAATGTTGAAATCTTTCAAACTACTGTCGCTGAATATTTCCCTTAAAGTTCGAAGTGTAAAATTTATGCTGTTAGGTGTGTGGGCTCCGTCGAGAATTAAAAAGGGAATGTTGTCTTTACTGTTGGGAATTATTTCCAGCCGCCCCGGAATGTATGCCTTGGAAAGCCCTTTTTCAATCGTATCTTCACTAATTTCTGGAAATGCTTTTTTTACTGCGAGGGCTGCTATTGCTGCATTTTGTGCCTGATAATCTCCTGGAAGCTGAAGGTTAAAACACAGGGGACGGGAAAAGCCTTTGATAGAGAGTTCTGTTTTCATAAGTAACTTTTCTGAAGATGTAGAGAAATTTATACACTTATCTGTATTATTTTTTATACATGTTGATAAAATGTAGTTTGTTTTTATGTAATTAATTTCTTCGTCCATAAAAAAAACAGGGGATTTTTTTTCGTCTGCAATTTTTTTTAAAACTTCCTTTGCTTCTTTTTTTTGGGCTGCTGATATTACGGGAGTATTTTGTTTTATTATGCCTCCTTTTTCGGCTGCAATTTTTTCAATGGTGTTTCCTAAGAATTCGGTGTGTTCCAGTTCAATAGGACCTATGCAGCAGACTTTCGGTTTTATGATGTTCGTTGCATCCAGCCTTCCTCCCAGTCCTGTTTCAAAAACAGCTGCGTCCATTTTTTCATTTTTGAAGCATAAAAATGCATACAGTGTTATAAGTTCAAACCAGGTTACAGGTCTTTTTAAATTTTTTTCCTCGTTTTTTATGCAGTTTATTAACTGTTCTGCGGATTTTTCGTAAGTGCTGAGGGAAAGAAAATTGCCGTCCTGTGTTATTCTCTCAAAAAAAGAAAGGATATGGGGGGAAGTATAAAGCCCGGTTTTTTTTCCTGCGGCACTGAGTATTGAAGAAATCATACAGGAGACAGAGCCTTTTCCTTTGGAGCCGGCAACATGAACTGTGGGACAGGATAGGTGAATGTTGCCCAGTTTTTCTGAAAAATATTCCATGGTGTCTAGCCAGAAAATATTTTTTTGAGGAAGTTTTTCGAAGTTCAGAAATGAATTTAGGAAAATTTCAAAGTCTTTTAGTTTTTTTGATTCCGCTATGGAAGAAGGTATTTTTTTCATAGCGGAAGAATAGCACACAAAATAATTCTGTTAAATGATTTTCATTTTTTTTTAGATTTAATTTTGCCGTATAAACCGTTTTTTTTATCGTCCCTGTTTTAGTTACATGTTTCAATCATACTTTTATAAAAATCGAAAAAATGATAGAAGTTCCGGAAACAGGATTACTACAGTTAAATCAGTGAAGGATACAGTAAATAACAAATTAAATGAGTAAATTAGATTTAGATATGGGAGGATATATGTGTTTATCAAGAACAAAAAGACTAGCCTATATGATAGAGAGTATGGAGGTACAGTTCGATGAAAATAGTTATGCTTAATGGACAAAATCATAAAGGAAG
>CAMAFU010000225.1 GCA_945833725.1 uncultured Treponema sp. | reverse complement strand
ATAAGATTTACTGAGGGCGACGCAGTTAAATTGAATATTATAAGAGAAAATTCTGCATTCGGCACGGTTAGAGTTGAAAAAGACGGAGTGGTACTGCACACTGAAAAAAAACAGACTTAACGCATAAGTATTTCTTCAAGCTGCCTATTTAACTGAAGCAAAGACTCATCTCCAGGAGAAAGGGCAACAACTTGTTTCAAATAATACTGGGCTTTTCTGTATTCTTTTTTTTCAAAATAAATCTGATAAAGACGGAAAAGGGCATCTTTGTTTCTGGGATTTGCCGTAAGACTTGAACGGAGATCCATTAAAACAGAATCTTCCGACGAAGAAAGAAAACTACGCTGATAATAGAGGAAACTTTTCATTTTTGAAGAAGCATCCTGCAAAAGTTTTTGAATAAGGTTCTGGGCTTCAGTTTTTCTGCCTGTAGAAATCATTGATTTTATATAATTTTGAACGACCTGCTCATCTTTAGGATTTTTTTCGTACATAGGAGAAATCAAATTCCAGGCCTCATCTTTTTTTCCGCTTTCGAGACAAATTGAAATATGGTCATAAATGGCAGAAACAGGAACATTATTCTGCGCACAAAGTCTGGAACTTATTTCGTAAGCTTCTTTCCACTTTTTTTTCTGAACATACTGTTCAATTTGAATCTGCATTGCCTGTATATTTTGGCTGTCTTTCTGAAGGATAATATCTGCCAGTTCCATTGCCGATTTTCCATTGATTTTTCCTCCAGTCCCAGAAGCAAGAGTTGCGGCCATAACCATTATTTCTGAATCATCAGGATAAAGGGAAAGGGCTTTTTCTATGGTTGCACAGGCACCAGTCATATTTTTATTCCAGTCTTTCTGGATTTTTGTTCGTAGAACAAGATATTCCCTGCTTGAAGAATCTGTTCTGGCGTAAACATCAAGAAGGGAGGCCGCCCGGATATAGTCACCTTTTGCCATAAGAATTTTTGCCCTAAACAAAACATAATAGGCATTTTCTGGTTCCTGCTGCAGGACTTTTGCAACATAAAGCTCACATTCATCAAGTTTTCCAGATGCAAAAGTTGATTCAGCACAAATTTTTAATGCAGGAATATGAAAAGGTTTTTTGGCAAGTATTTTTTCTGCATAAAACAAAGCCTGATCATAAGACAAAAGGTGAAAAAAGGAATCCGACAGGGCATAAAGAATTTCTTCACACTCCCCTTCTCCTGCACAAGCCTTTTTAAAGCATTCCCCGGCAAAGTTCCAGTCTCCCATTTTTCCGGCTAAAATTCCCCGAAGATACCATGCCATTACAGAATCTGATTTTTTTTCCAAAGCTGAATCCAATGCCTTTTTGGAAAGTTCGTAATAATCGCTTCTGGATTCAGAAACTACAAGAACGATAGAAGGAAGAACAAGAGATAAAAAGTCAGATTCCACCATGCTTGTATCATAAACGCCGTGTTTTGCAGATTCAATGGCAGCGGCATATTGATTTTGGGAAGGATAATTTTCCAGTTCAAATGTTACAGAATCCGACGGCCACAACATTTGGGAAACAGACTTTGCAACATAAAGAAGGACTTTGCCATTATCGCCTGCATCATCGCCCAAATTACGCAGAATTGAACAGGCTTGTTTTAAAGATGAAGGAGACCCTTTTTCTACAGCGTCTAAAGCCACTTTATCTACGCCGGAAAAAAAAGACCGTTCTTTTCGAGGAACAGAAATTGCAACGGCTTCTTCCGATTCTGCTTCGTAGACAGTTTCAACATGATTTGTTTTTTCGAGCTGTTTTCCAGAACTTGATGCACAGGAGAATAAAATAACGCTGAAAAAAAACGAAGCTAGAAAAAGGAAGCATTTTTTCATGCCTTCACATCCCCATCAAAATCAATTGTTGATTCTTCATCCAGCGGAAATTTATTATAAGGACTTTTTTGGAATAGAAAAACAATAACAAGGACAGTTCCCACAAACAGCGGAAAAATAGGCCAGAATATGGAAATCCAGCGGGAAAAATTCATTTTAATAATATTCAGTGAAAAAAACAGAAAAAAGCAACCCAGAAAAATAATACATGAAGCAGGTATAAAACATGAAACTTTTAGCTTTCTGTCTTTTGCAATTCCCGTAAAAATAATGCAGATTCCCGCGAGAATAACTACAACTGGCCAGAACCGCTTAAGACCGGCTTCTACAAAACTGGAAGTTACAACCATAAAAAAAGCACCGGATACACAGGAATAAAGACCTGTAAAAAAAAGTGCTACATGACGAAGGGCAACAAGGGATACATAAAAAACAACAGCTCCAGAAATACACAGAACAATGGACCATGCTTCAATATTCATATTAACAGACACAGCAACTCTTACAAAAAACAGAATACCTGCCAGAATACAGACAACGCCCAAGGCCAAAATCATATTCAAAGTTGCCGAAGTATATTTTTTCATACAAAATCCCTGTCAAATAGAATACTACAAAATCCCCCCTCTTTACAATAAGATTGTACTTTGCTAAAGTTTATTTGTTTTAAAAAATTCGCCATATTCCTGCATAGTATGCGGAGGCAGCAGTTATATTTATGCCAAAAAAAATTTCATCTGCTTTTTTTATTTTTATTTTTACGATTCCTCTGTTTTTTTCCTGCAGGCAGAAAGTTGATGATTCTTCATTTTACCAGTTAAAAAATCTCCTTAACGAT
>CAMAFU010000224.1 GCA_945833725.1 uncultured Treponema sp. | reverse complement strand
GTGGGCAGATTACATAAAATCAAGAAAAAAACTATTTGAAGATTTAAAAGGAATATCGAAATGGCAATAAACTTTAAAAAACTCCCTGTATATCAGCAGAAACAGGTTATATTGGATTCTCTGGGAAAAAATCAGGTAATAGTCGTTCAATCTCCTACAGGTTCCGGTAAAACAACTCAAATTCCAGTAATACTTCATGAAGCAGGCTACAGCAAAAGCGGAATAATAGCCGTAACCCAGCCAAGAAGAATTGCGGCTTTAAGCGTAAGTGAATTTATTGCAAAACAACTTAAAACAACATATCCAGGGCTTGTAGGATATAAAATGCGTTTTGAAGATAAAACGGACGCATCAACAAAAATAAAAATAATGACAGACGGTATTCTTCTGCAGGAAATGAAACTTGATCCATGGCTGTCAAAATATTCTGTCATAATGATAGACGAAGCCCACGAAAGAAGCCTTAACATAGATTTTTGTCTTGGGCTGTTAAAGCGAATACTTCAGGCCAGACCGGATTTTAAAATCATCGTTTCATCAGCAACAATGAACGCTCAGGCATTTTCCAATTATTTTGACTCATGTCCTGTTGTAACCATAGAAACACAAACTTTCCCGGTTACCCTTGTATACGATCCTCCTGCCGTTAAAGCAACAACATCAACAGAAACTGGAGAAGAAGCAATATTAAATAAAATTCAAAGCACAATCGACAGAGTTTTGTGGAACAAAGAAAACGGCGATATTCTTATTTTTCTTCCCGGCGAAAAAGTAATAAAAGACTGCGTAAAAAAACTTTCTTCCGCCCCTTTTCATTCAAAAATCCACATTGTTCCGCTATACGGCAGACTTTCAAAAGAAGCACAGGAAAAAGTTTTTGATTCAGCTCCTTTTGGAAAAAAGAAAGTTGTTATTTCAACAAATATTGCAGAAACATCAGTTACAATCGACGGAATTACTACTGTCATAGATTCCGGGCTTTCAAAGCTGAATTTTTATAATCCAAAAACATTTACTTCAAGTCTTATAGAATCTCCTGTAAGCAAAGCCAGCTGCAACCAGAGAAAAGGCCGGGCAGGACGAACAAAAGAAGGAACCTGCTACAGACTTTTCAGCAGAAAAGATTTTGACTCAAGGGAAGAATACACCACGGAAGAAATTTTCCGAACAGACTTAAGCGAAGTTCTGCTGAGAATGAGTGAGCTGGGCATAACCGATTTTGAAAATTTTGACTTTATATCAAAACCGGAACTTTCAAATATTCTGGGTGCCATAGAAACATTAAAAATGCTTAAGGCCATTAATGAAGACCGAACACTGTCTGCCGTAGGAAAAATGATGGTGGAATTTCCTCTGGAACCTAGAGTAAGCCGTATTCTTGTAGAAAGTATAATGAAATATCCGGATGTTCTTGAAGAAGTCATAATTGCAGCAGCTTTTTTAAGCACACAGTCTCCTTTTATTTTACCTCAGGGACAGGAAACGGATGCAAGGGCCGCCCATCAGGCATTCCGGGACATTCAGGGGGATTTTGTATCATACATAAAATTATTCCGTCGCTGGCAGTCCATGGAAAACAAATCAAGATTCTGCGAAAACAATTTTCTTGATGAAAAAGTTATGATCGAAATTTCCAATATAAAGGAACAGCTGGAAGAGGAAGTTTCTGCTTTAGGTATTCCTGTAACGGGAGGCGGTTCCATGGAAAACTACCTTTGCTGTATTGCTTCAGGAATGATTCAGTTTGTGTGCATAAGAGACGGAAAGGAAAATTACCGTTCCCTCACCTGCGACAAAATTTCCATTCATCCGGGAAGCAGCATGTTCCGTACATCACCACTATTTATAGTCGCAGGCGAAATTGTCCGTACATCACGAACTTTTGCCATGAGCGTAAGTCCCCTTACAAAAAGTCTTCTTGCAAAAATTGATTCAGATTTGGAAGGCAGCCTCCAGAAAGTGCGCAGTAAAAAAGGCAGAAGTTTAACAGGCAATTTGGAATTCGACGACATAAAATTTAAAGACAAAAAAGAGCGGCCTGGTAAAGACGACGGACTGTTCGGAGGTAAATTCGATAAATCCCAGAAAAATCAGGAAAATCAAATTTTCATCGGCGGGCATGCTTTTCAGCTTCAAAAAGTCAAAGGCTCAAAAACAGCAGTTCTTCCTCTGGAAAAATTTAAAAATGCCCTTCTTAATGAAAAAAACAAAAACCTTATTTCAACAGTCGCAGCCTTAAAAGGAAAAGTTGTTTTAAAATCCGGCACTTTACTTGAAGGTGAAAAAATTGAACTTATAATAAAAGCCGTAAAAAATTTAAATCTTACACCTGTAAGTGAAAATTCCTGGCCGAAAAGCAAAAATTTAAATGTTTCCACAAAGAAAGGCCTTGAAGAACTTATTAACTCACTGAAATATGTAATGCGCATAACCATAGCAAAACGAAAAACAAAAGAATACGGTTTTATAACGCTTTATTCTGACGGACGGGGAACATTCTGGTTCAAAGTCAGCAGAGGATTTTCAACGGCTTTTTCACAGACACTTTCAAGCCTTGAAACCTTAATCGAACAACAGAACGAAAACCTTACAGCCAGCCAGAAAAACGAAGTGAATTTTCTGTACAGGAATTTATCAGGCCTTTACGAATAGAATACCAAGGTTTCCGCATTATAAAAATATAATTTTAACCAAGGGCTTCCAGTCGCGACTGTTCAGTGCAAAACCGTGCTATTAGCACTACACGCTG
>CAMAFU010000223.1 GCA_945833725.1 uncultured Treponema sp. | reverse complement strand
AGAGCCCCTGGTTTACACCCAGGTTGTCGGGAGTTCGAGTCTCTCACTGTCCACTTTATAAAGGCTGTCTAGAAGTTTTAATGCTTCTTTTAGACAGCTTTTTTTTTCAGTGCATCCATGTGCTGCCGCTAACGCGGTGTTTCATAGGGGGAGATTGAATGTCGTTTTTTGCATACAGGTTATTAAAAGATTACTCGGATGATTCTGACCATCGCATTGCTTATATATGCAGGTCATGTATGTTTCTTATTTTTGCGGTTATTATATTGAATGTTATTCATGTTTTTAAAATTTCTACGGCTTTATATCCGACGCTTATAATTTCCGCTGTTATTTTATTGCTTCCTACTTTGTTCTACGACATTCTGCATCTTCGTTCCAAATTTATAAGGTATTTGTTCTTACTCTTTTGGTGCTTATGTCTGGACTTATGTATTCTATTTTGTCCTACCATGTAATTATTATGCTCGTTTTTCCTGTTATTACTTCCTGCCTTTACTGCGAGCGTTCCAATGTTATTTATACTGCACTTTTAAGCGTACCTGTAATGATTGCCAGTCATTTGCTTGCTTTCTGGCTTAAAATTGTGCCGGATGAGCCGCTTGTAACTTTGAGAGGCGTGCTGCTTTATGGAATTACGCCAAGGCTTTTGGAAATGGCTGCAATTTCCATTATCAGTATATCCATAACGGGAAAACTTCAGCGTTTAATTTCTGCACTGGTTACAAAAAACGATGAACTTTACGAAGAACAGCAGATTCTTGTAAGTTCTCTTTCGGAGTTGGTTGAATCCCAAAGTCATGAAACTGGCCGGCATGTAAAAAGAGTTTCTGCCTATACAGAAATTTTATGCAGGGCAATGGGACTTTCTGAGGAAGATACATGGAAAATAAGTGTGGCCAGTATGATGCATGATGTAGGAAAAATTTGTGTTCCAAGAGAGATTCTTCATAAACCTGGAAAACTTAACGACGAAGAATTTGGCGAAATTAAAAAGCATGTTGATTTTGGCTACGAGCTTTTAAAAAATTCTCCATGTGAACTTATGAGAATTGCCGCAACTATTGCCCAGCAGCATCATGAACGGTTTGACGGAAAAGGGTATCAGAAAAATATAAGTGGTGAACAGATTGATATTTATGCACGCTGCGTTTCTGTTGCTGATGTTTTTGATGCTCTTGTAAGCAAACGCTGTTACAAACAGTCATGGACAGCTCAAAATGCCAGAGAAGAAATTTTAAGTCAGGCTGGAAAACAATTTGACCCTTCCATTACAAAACTTTTTGATGAGCATTTTGATGAATTTCTTGCTGTAATGGAAAAATATCCTGATTAAAATCTAAGGAAAACAGCGGCCAAGGGATAGTAGTGGCGCACGAAGTGCGTTCCGTAGCAAAGCGGAGGAATGGAGCCGGAAGGCGGAACCACGGATAGCGCGGTTTTTGCCTTGATGCTTTCCGGCAGCAAGGCAAAAATGGCCCCATAAAAAAATAATGTTTTTAGAACGATTCCAGAGTGGATTTTAGAATTTCCAGCCCTTTATTTATTTCTTCCCAGGAAATATTCAGCGGCGGAACTATGCGAAGAGTGTTTTTTCCTGCAGTTGAAGTTAAAAGTCCGTTTTTGAGAAGCTGTTTTTCCAGTTCTACAGCACTTTTTTCCTGAATAATATCAACTCCAATCATAAGACCTTTGCCCCGCACATCTGTAATATTTTTGTTTTTTAAGTCTTTTATTCTGTTCATTATAAAATTGCCTTTTTCTGTAACGGAATTAAGAAAGCCCGGTTCCAGAAGTTTTTCCAGAACAACTGTTGCCGCACTGCACGCAAGGGGATTTCCGCCAAATGTTGACTGATGGTCTCCAGCCTTAAAAACTCCGGAAGCCTTTCCCCGCATTAAAAGTCCGCCCATAGGAACACCGCCTGCAACGCCTTTTGCAAAACTTACGGCATCCGGGGTAAATCCTAAAGAATCGCTGGCCAACAGTGAACCTGTTCTTCCAAAGCCTGTTTGAACTTCGTCTGCCATTAAAAGAACTCCGTGTTTTTCTGCTTCGGCACAGGCTGCTTTAAGCCAGTCTTTATCCAAAAGGTTTACGCCACCTTCTCCTTGAACACATTCAACAAGGAAAGCACATACTGTATCATCAAAACAATTTTTTATTGCATCGTAATCGTTTGCTTTTATTGTTTTAAATCCTGAAACATAGGGAGCAAAACAATCCGGATGAAATTTATTCTGCCCTGTTGCTGTTAATGTGGCAAGAGTTCTTCCATGGAATGAATTTTCCAGCGTTACAATAACATGCTTTTTTTCTCCGCCGGTAAGATATCCGTATTTTCTTGCAAGTTTTATGGCTGCTTCGTTTGCTTCTGCTCCGGAGTTTCCAAAATAAACGCTTTCAAAACCTGTGGCAGCCAGAAGTTTTTCTGCAAATTTTTCACCGGCATCGGAAGTAAAATAATTGCATATATGAATCTGTTTTTTTGCCTGCTTTTTTATTGCCTTTACAAGGGGAGGGTAGTTGTGTCCTAGAGAATTAACGGCAATTCCTGCCAGAAAGTCAATGTATTTTTTTCCGTTGCTGTCTGTGCACACGGAGCCTTTGCCTTTTACGAATTTTACATCAAATGAACCGTAATTATTTACCACGGTTTTAGAGCCCATAAATTCCTCCAGTTTATTTTTTTTGTTTTCAGGGCGGATTTTTGTTTCATTGCGCTTTGCTTCATTCAACAAAAAACAGGCTGTTCAGGGTTCCGCGCAAAAG
>CAMAFU010000222.1 GCA_945833725.1 uncultured Treponema sp. | reverse complement strand
GATGTTGTAGATCCTGCAAAATATGTAAATGTAAAACTTTCAAAATAAAATGGCTTTTTCTTTCGAAGATATTTCAATCAACACAATAATCGGTTCAGACTCATTTGTTTCAGGCAATATAAAAATCAACGGTTTTGTCCGGATAGACGGCGACATTGACGGCAAAATTGAAGCTTCTGGAAATGTTATTATCGGCAACAAAGCCCGCGTAAGGGGAAACATTTCTGCTTCTTCTATTGTTGTTGGCGGAATTGTTGAAGGCGATATTTCCGCACCAAATGGAATAAAACTTCTTTCAAACGCCATCGTTTTAGGCGATATTTACACAAAAAGTCTCCTTATCGAAGAAAATGTAATTTTTAACGGACACTGCATCTGTTTAAGCAATCAGGAACAGTTTGAAACACAAACAAAATCTTATATTGAACAAAAAGAAATTCAGGAAAAGGTAATTTAAATGGGCGTTGAATCTGTAAATTCTTCAGCCCTTTATTTTTCTGCATCCCAGGCTGTTTCTGCCAGACAGTCCAAAGAAACAGATAAAAAAAAGAAAACATCTTCTGCCGGAAAATCAATTTTTCATTCAAATCTGGAAAAACAACAGGCGGAATTTCAACTTACTCAGGAAGGACTTCCTCTGGAAATTCTTGAAATGTCCATGGACGAAGCCATTGTTTTCTTAAAAGACCAAGTTGATATTGCCGGCGATGCCCTTCAACAGAATCCAGGACTTTCCCAAATCGATGACTACAGAAAAAAATTAAGCAGCCTGATGAAATATATTTCCCGAAACAATTACGAAGTTTTAAAAATCGACAGAAAATACAGAGGCCGACCGTTAATCGATAAAAAAACAGGCAAACAGTCTTATTACATTCAGGTAAATGTTATAAACAAAAAACTGGAGCAGCTGACTTACGACATAATCTACAATCACTCAAAAAACATAAATTTGCTGGCACGAATTGAAGAAATAAACGGGTTAATTGTAGATTTGCTTGCTTCATAAAGGAAATTTGAAAATTTTGCAAAACTTCCTTTTACAGTTAGAAAATTATTCGTTTTTATGATATAAATAAAGAAGGTTTTCCAGAGAGATTCATAATTCCTGTTAAAGCCTTAAAATCAAAAGGAACAAAAATGAGCGATATTTTTGAAAATGACATAGACAGCGAAAATATAGACCTGTCCCAATTAGAAGACTATTCACCTTCAAAAGAAGAAAAAATTGATGAAAATTTTGTTTACCCTAACCCGCTTTATCTTGTAAAACTGGAATATTCCAGCGAAGGTGTTTACTGTTCCGTTCCCAAAAATTTTCCTGTTTTAAAAAAAGGTGATGCCGTAATAATTCCTACCCGCTACGGAAAAGATATGGCAATGGTTCTTGGAAAATCAAATCATCCTGTAGGTGTAAAACCCAGCGAAATTGTAAATGTTGAACGAAAAGCCTCCGATGCCGATTTTTTGAAGTACAGAGAACTGGTGGCCAAAGAAGAGTCAGCATTTAAAATTTTTAAAGAAAAAGTTGAAATTCATAAACTCGACATGAAACTTGTAGCCGTTCACTTTCTTTTGGAAGAACCAAAGGCACTTTTCTTTTTTTCCAGCGATAACCGGGTTGATTTTAGAGAACTGGTAAAAGATTTAGTAAGCGTTTTTAAAATGCGAATTGAACTCCGGCAGATTGGTGTAAGGGATGAAAGCAGAATTACAGGAGGTTTAGGTGTTTGTGGCCGGCCTTACTGCTGTCATTCCATTTGCGACAGGCTTCCTCCCGTTTCAATAAGAATGGCAAAAGACCAGAATCTCTCCCTTAATTCCATGAAAATAAGCGGTCAATGCGGAAGGCTTTTGTGCTGCTTAAGTTATGAATGTAACTGGTATCAGGAAGCAAGAAAAACTTTACCGCCGGAAGGGCTACATATTTTTTACGATGGCACTCAGTTCAGAATTATTGATGTTAATCCCCTTACGCGCACAGTAAAAATGCTGGGCGAAGACGGAAGACTTTTAGAAATTCCTGCAAAACGATTTGAAAAAGAAAATTCCAACCGCTGGAAAATCAACTGATTAAGGCAATAAGGCGGTCGCTTTCTTTGCTAAAGGCGTTTTTAGAAAAATCAGAAAAAAATTCCGCGTTAGAAAAGCCGTTTTCTTTTGCAAGACATTCAATTTCTTCTTTTACCGGAAGGTAAACGGGAGCATCGCAGGTTATTGTTTTTTTGCCGGAACTACATTCCAATTCCTGAAAAAACAGAGGCTGCTCATTTTTTGTAATGATTTTCGAATGAAGAACAGTTCTAATGCTTTTTCTGTCGGGAAGAATAATTTCTGTATTGCCGGAATATTTTAAGAAATTAGGAATATCAATAAGAATTACACCTTTATCCGAAACAAGTTGCCGGCAATCGTAAAAAAACTTAGAAAGAAGCGTTTTGTGGTTGATGTAAATAAGTCTGCCGTTGGGAACAGAAATTATATTGTAAAAGTGCTTTCCTAAAAAACGCCCCATTTCCAGCGTTGACATTTGAAAAAAGCGCAGAGACATAAGCTGCGTACGGCGGCGGCGATTTGCAGATTCCAACAGTTCTTGCGAAGTTTCCAACCCAGTAACATCAGAACCTTGTCTGGCAAGATTATGCTCAAATGAACCGTTTCCACAACCTATTGAAAGAATTTTAACCGGTGCCTTGAACTTTCCGCTTAAATTTTTATAAAACACTTTTTGTTCTTCAGTAACTGGATATAACTCATCATAGAACTCAACTATGTTATGATTTATTT
>CAMAFU010000221.1 GCA_945833725.1 uncultured Treponema sp. | reverse complement strand
AAGGCTTTTCAGGATGCTGAACCTTGGAAAGCCATAAAAGAAAATAAAGAACAGGCTGACAATGTTTTATATAATCTTGTTTATGTTATAAAAGATTTAATGATTCTTCTTCAGCCTTATCTTCCTCAATATACCCAGAAAATTGCAGGGTTTTTGGGAAAAGATATTTATACTTCCACTTATGGAAACCCTGGAAACGATTCTGCTCTTAAATGGGATGATTTGGGAAAAATGGAAGGTCTTGATCGTGTAGGGGAAACTTCTGTTTATTTTACGCCTTTAGACAATAAAACTGCTGAAGAATTTAGAAAGAAATTCAGCGGAACACAGTCTAAAAAACAGGATGAAACAAATCTTTCAAAAAAGAAGGATAAGTCTTCCAAAAAAAATGTTTCTGTTCTGCCTTTTGAGAATCAGGCTTCTTTTTTCAACAAAAATATAGAATTAACTGCTGCAAAAATTGTTGAAATAACGGAGAATCCGGATTCTGACAAACTTTACATAGAAAAACTTGATGACGGTTCTGGAAAATTGCGGACAATTCAATCAGGTCTTCGCCCTTATTTAAAAAAAGAAGACTTACTGGGAAAAACTGTCCTTATTGCTTCAAATCTGGCTCCAAAAATGCTTAGAGGATATGAAAGTTATGGTATGCTTCTGGCCGGTGAATATGAAAAAGACGGAAAAGTGTGTGTAGAGGTAATTGAACTTCCATTGGTAGAGCCGGGGACAAAAATTACTCTGGAAGGGGAAGTTTTTGAAAATAAGCCTGCCGTAATTGAAGGAAATGATTTTTTCTCGGTTAAAATTTACAGTGAAGATGGAATCGTAAAAGTTGGTGGAAAAAAACTTTTGGCTTCGGGCAAGGAAATAAAAACTGTTTCTGCCTTAAATTCGGAAATCTGCTGATATGGAAGCAAAGAAAAATCATTTTCAGCAGTCTGATTTTTGGTGCGGCTTTAAAAGCTGTCATGGGTGGAATGTTGTAAAAGTTGATGAATGTAATGTTCTTGTAAGGAATTTTAAAAAAGCTTTCCTTAACTTTTCTATTGCCTATGCCCCCATGCTTCCTTTATTTGATGAAGAAAGTGTTCCTGCTGAGTGCTGTTTGTCTAAAATGGAAGAACTGGCAAAAAAAGCGAAGGTTTTGCTTCCTGCAAACTGTATATGCCTTCGTTTTGATTTGCCGGTTGAATTTTCTTCTGTTTCTGACAGGGATTCTTTTGTAAAGTCCGTTCTTGACTTGGGTAGAAAAAAATCTTCCAGAATAAAAAAATCCCTTGTGGATATTCAGCCTCCTGACACTACATGTATAGATTTATCCCGTTCCATGGATGAAATTTTACTCAGCATGAAGAATAAATGGCGCTACAACATACGGTATGCTGAAAAACATGAAGTAAAAGTCAGGAAGACAACCTGCATGTCGGAAAATTTTCTTCAGGACCTTAAAAGTTTTTATAGTCTTTATAAGGTTACATCTGAGCGGGATGGAATTGGGCTTCACCCTGAAAGCTATTACGAAGACTTAATGAAAAAAAGCATTCCTGAGTCTGAAGTGAATTTGTATATTGCCTCTCATCAGGGAACAGATCTTGCTGCAATAATAACTTTGTTTCAGAAAGACGAAGCCATATATCTTTACGGCTGTTCTGGAAATGTAAAGCGGAATTTAATGCCTGCTTATCTTTTGCAAAAAACTGCTGTTCAGGATGCAAAGGATTATGGCTGTAAAATATATGATTTTTATGGAATTCCGCCTGTTGCCGATGATTCTCATCCTATGCACGGGCTTTATCTGTTTAAGATGGGATTTGGCGGGAAGGAAATTCACAGGCCGGGATGTTTTGATTATCCTTTTAAGATGATGTATTCTGTCTATTCATTTTTGGAAAAACTCAGGGCGTTTTGGCATAAAATTATCATTAAAAAAATCAGAGGCAGATAAATGAATCTTGAGGCTTTTATTTTGGGTTGCGGCGGAATGATGCCCTTGCCGTACAGACACCTTACTTCCGTTCTTTTGCGGCGGGACGGGGATTTGTTCCTTTTTGACTGCGGAGAAGGAACTCAGGTAAGTTTAAAAAGACTTAACCTTAAATGGAAAAAAATTGATGCAATATTTATTTCCCATACTCACGCTGATCATGTTACAGGGCTTCCTGGTATTCTTATGCTTAACAGCCAGGTTGATAGAACTGAACCCCTTTATATTTACGGTCCTCCAAAAATTGCAGAATATGTAGAAACAAGTCGCCGTGTCCTTGATATGTATATAAATTATCCTATTGTTGTAAAGGAAATTACTGCTCCTTGCGTAGTTCACTCTGGAAAAGATTTTTATGTCCGCTGCTTTCCTTTGTCGCATACAAAAACCTGCATAGGCTATACTCTGGAAGAACTGGACAGACCTGGAGAATTTAATGTTGAAAAGGCCAGGGAAATAGGAATTACTCCCGGACCTCTTTTTGGAAAACTTCAGCGAGGGGAAAGCGTTATTCTTGAAAATGGAAGGGAAGTTTTTCCTCAGGAAGTAATGGGAGACAGGCGTCCCGGCCGAAAATTCAGTTTTGTTACGGATACCCAGTATCTTCCCTCTATTGCAAAAGAAGTTTACGGAAGCGATCTTCTTATTTGTGAAGGAATGTTTTCCGACGACTGTCTGGAGCAGGCCAGAGAAAAAAAGCACATGACTTCAAGGCAGTCTGCTGTTATTGCAAGAGATTCCTGTTCAAAAAAAATGGCCCTACATGGTGGCAGACACATGCATCACCACCTACGACATCCGCATGACAGCCCCCA
>CAMAFU010000220.1 GCA_945833725.1 uncultured Treponema sp. | reverse complement strand
GTGTAGAATTTTCCGATGCAACTCTTAAAAAACTCCGCGATTACGAAGAACAGGGGTATAGGGAACTTCCTGTGTGCATTGCAAAAACCCAAAATTCCATAAGTCACGACCCTAAAAAAATAGGCGCTCCAAAAGATTACGCTTTTCCTGTGAGAGACTGTCAGCTTTACAGTGGGGCAGGTTTCGTAGTAATTCTTGCCGGCGATATTATGACAATGCCAGGTCTTCCAAAAATTCCTGCAGCAACAAATATTGATGTCGACGATAATGGCACAATTTCAGGGTTGTTTTAAACCTTTTTAAAACCTGCTCTCGACAAAGCGGAGTTAAAAAAATATTTAAGGATACTTTATGATAAAATTTTTTCTGAAAAAAAATTTCTGCGACATTTGGGATAATCTTTTTTATCTCATCCTTAACAACATTATTCCTGTTGCCGTAATTGCCGCTTTCTGGATAACCTTAAAATCTATGCCAGAGCAATCTGCCCTTGTTTCAACATTTGTATCTTCGGCTTTTTTCTGTATTTTGCAGTGGATTCTTTTTGCCTGGGGTGCAAACGCAAGAAAGATTGCAGATTTTAATGCCCCCAGCTGGAATCTTTTTTTTAAATCCCTTAAAGCAACTTTTTTACCCGGTACAGGTCTTGGTCTTTTAATTTCCTTTCTTTATGTTGTAACTATAATTTCCGTTCCCTACTATTTAAATGTTTATTCCTCTGGAAATATAATCGGAATTCTTTTTGTAGCTTTAATTTGCTGGTTCATGCTTATTACAGCTTGTGCTCTGCAATGGTTTATTCCACTCTATTTTCTGCAGGAAGAAAATACTTTTTTTAAATGCCTTAAAAAATCGTTCATCATCTTTTTTGACAACGGAATGTTCAGTTTCGGCATGCTCGTTCACAATCTGGCTCTGCTGATTTTAACAATACTTACATTCGGCCTTATTCCCGGACTAAATGGAATTACCCTAAGCTGCATGAATGCTTTGCGTCTAAGGCTTTACAAATACGACTGGCTGGAAGAAAACCCAGAATACTACAACGACAAAGACAAGCGAAAAGAAGTTCCGTGGGACAGTCTTATTGCAGAAGATAAAGAATGTCTTGGCTCAAGAAAACTAAGCTCATTCCTTTTCCCCTGGAAATAAAACCTTTCACAAAAAAAGGGGCTGTCCAAAAAGAATAGGACAGCCCCTGCAAATAAATCAAAAAACCATATACCAGTTTTTATTTTGAAATAAGAAGTGTTTTTGAATCAAGTTTTAAACCTGTAGAAATATCTTTTTTATCGTTAAGTTTAAGAACATTAACAGATACAGAATTTCCAGACTGGTTAAGATTAATAACTGCTGAAAAATACTTTTCAAGATTAGCAGGAACAATCTGATCCAAAGTTGAAGCTTCAGTAGTTGCAGCTGTCCATACAGTTATTTTTTCGGCAGCAGCATAATCAGCAACAGCTTTAACATCATCTTCAGAAACTTTTTCAAAATCCATTCCGTCTAATACAACACCCTTTACAACGATTCCTGCAGAAGCAAGAGCCTTAAGAGTATTTACAACCTTTGCAACAGAAAAATTATCCAAAGAAAAGTTAAGGATAGTTCTTTTTGAAACAGTATCACTCTTTAATTCAAGGCTGTTACCGGCAGTCTTTTTTGCAATTTCGGTAAAAATACTGTCGTACCAGGAAATTACATTTGAAGAATGAATATCAAAAGTAACATGAACAAGCTGTTCATCTTTTAAAAGAGTATCCATGCCGAACTGAACCAAAACAGAAGTTTTTCCCAAACCTTTTTTTGAAGTTATAAGACCGATTTTGCCAGGTTCAAGACCACCTTCTGTGGCAGCATCGAACAGACGAATCGGACTTTTATTGTAAAGATCCTGTTTAACCATAAAGTTCTCCAATTTCAAGTATAAATTAGAAAAATCCGGAAAACAAAAGCCACCGGATTACTGTCTGCAACGCAGGCAGAAAGTTTTTCCCTATAAGAGAAAAACTCCAGGGCAAAACCGGCTGAATTAACCGGCTCTGCCTCCGGCACTATTTTTTAGATTCCTGATATTTTTTAATCAATTCATCTGCAACAGCATTCGGAACTTTTCCGTATTTCAAGAATTCCATTGTAAATTCTGCTTTACCCTGGGTTGAAGAACGAAGAATAGTTGAGAATCCGAACATTTCTGAAAGAGGAACTTCGGCATTTACTGTAGACATATTATTTTCGTCTGTAGAATCAAGAATAACACCACGACGCTGATTAATAAGACCAAACATATTTCCCTGGAATTCTGTAGGACCTTCGATGGAAACTTTCATGATAGGTTCAAGAATAACAGGTTTTGCCTTGTCGTAAGCTTCACGGAAAGCACCAATAGCAGCTGTCTGGAATGCAATATCAGAAGAGTCAACAGGATGGTACTGACCATCGTTAATTGTAACTTTAATACCAACTACAGGAGCACCGATTAAAGAACCCTTTTCCATTGCACGCTTGAAACCTTTATCACAGGAAGGAATATATTCGTTTGGAATTGCACCTCCCTTAATTGCATCTACAAATTCGTAGTCTTTTTCTGCCAAAGGTTCCATAAAACCTGCTACGCGACCGTACTGTCCTGAACCACCAGTCTGTTTTTTGTGAGTATAGTTGAAGTCGGCACGAGCCTGAATAGATTCGCGGTAAGCAACTTTTGGAGGAGTTACTTCTACTTCGCATTTATATTCACGCTTCATACGCTCAACATATACGGCAAGGTGAAGTTCACCCATACCCTTAATGATTGTTTCGTTTGATTCAGGATCCAATTCTGTCTGGAATGTAGGATCTTCTTTTGTAAAGCGGTTAAGGGCTTTTGCAAAG
>CAMAFU010000219.1 GCA_945833725.1 uncultured Treponema sp. | reverse complement strand
ATAAAAAGCAATGAAAAACAAGACATAAAACCTTAAATCTGTTATCATTCTATCCATTATGGTTACTTATTTGGGAAAAATCGGGGAGCTGGCTCTAAAAGGCTCCAATATAAAATCTTTTGAAAAGCTTCTTGTTTCAAATGCAAAAAACTGTCTTCTTTCTGTTGATGCCAAAGTTTCTTTAAGGGCTGGCCGCTTATATGTAGAATGTGAAGAAAACGCCTGTGAAGCCGTGGAATTTACCCTGAACCGTCTTTTGGGAATTACCGGCTGGGCAAAGGCTGTTCCTGTTGATAAGGATATTTCTGCAATTCAAAACACTGTTTATGAACTTGCTTTGCAGGAAGAAAAAAAAGGCTGTAGAACTTTTAAAATTCAGGCCAGAAGAAGTGATAAAAGTTTTCCTATGACAAGTTATGACATTATGAGGGAGGCTGGAAACAAAATTGTTGAAAACGGTCTTTTAAGTGTAGATGTTCACAACCCTCATACTGTTTTTAATGTGGAAATCCGGGAAAAGGCTTTTGTGTATGCTGATTCCAATAAAAGTTGCCGGGGGCTTCCTGTCGGCTGCAGCGGCAAAGGTCTTCTTTTGCTTAGCGGAGGGCTTGACAGTCCTGTAGCCGGATACAGAATGATGAGGAGAGGCATGACCGTTGAATGTGTTTACTTTCACAGTTATCCGTATACATCAAAGGAAGCTCAGGAAAAAGTTGAAAAACTGGCCGAAATTTTAAGCTGGTACGGTATAAGGACTCATCTTAATATAATTCCCTTTACGCAGGTTCAGATGCAGATAAGAAAAAAGGCTCCGGAAAATTATGCAACTCTCATGCTCCGCTTATGTATGATGAAGGCGGCTTCCATGCTTGCAAAAAGAATAAATGCGGACTGCATAATTACCGGCGAAAGTCTTGGACAGGTTGCAAGCCAAACTGTTGAAAACATGAAAGTGACAGAAAGTATGGCAGAAATTCCCCTTCTTCGTCCTCTTTGCGGAATGGATAAAGAAGAAATTATAGAAACTGCCAAATTTATAGGCACTTACGACACTTCAATTCTTCCTTACGAAGACTGCTGCGTTCTTTTTAGTCCCAAACATCCTGTATTAAAGGCTCCTCTGGAAGAAGCAATGGAAATTTTTAACGGAATGGAAATTGAAGGTCTTATTAACGAAGCCTACGAAAACCGTGAACTAAAACGATACGAAGCGGCAGGTTATGTAGCCGAAAACTGGGGTACAAAAGACATAAAAGAGTCCCTTATAAAAGGGAACAGATATACCGTTCCCCGCCGCAGTTAAAAGTTTTTTAGTATATATACTTAAATCCCACAGAAAAATAATGGTTTATTTTGTTTTCGAGGGAAGCAATCCATTCATTTTTTTGTTTTTCTGCTTCTTTTAAGGCGAGATTATACAGTTCTTCGTAAGTAACGGAAACACCGTTTACTTTGTAACCTGTTTCGTCTTTTTCCCAGTTGATTTTTCCGCCGGTGTATAAATTTCTATTTACGCCGGCATTTTTTACATACTCAAATGTGTATCCGGCAGAAAGTGAAAAACGGCCGAATTTTGTTTTTGGAAAATGAAATTCTCCCTTAATGCCGGCCTGCACAATTTCCATTTTGTGACCGCTTGTCATAAAGCCCAAAGAGTTCCATGCCTGATCAACAGGTGTTCCTCCTTCACTTTCCAGATTTTCAAACATCTGATGCATATTAATAGAACCGTCTGTGGCATACTGACCTTCTCTGGCCAGAATATATTTAACGGCATCATCATTTCCAAAAGCCTCAGCAGAATTGCAGTGGCGAATAAAATTTGTAGCAAAAGAAAAATTAAAAAATGGGAGCGGATTAAAATCAGCCTTAAAACTGAATTTATCGGAATTAGGATCTAACACAGAACCAACGCAAACACCACCGTTTGTATAATTCTGATAGTTTATTGTTGAAGCGTTTATTTGCGCCGTTTCGCTTCCTGTATATTCCCAGTGTGCATAGGTGTATGGGAAAACCATCTGATAGTTCATTGAAATTGTTGTACAAATGCTGTTATCTGGTGAATAAATAACTCCAGTTTGTCCTGCAATACGGATTTTTGTATCAAAATTGAATTTTACCACATCGTTTACAGCCAGATCATCTACAAAAATATCTGCGGCAAGTTTCAGACCTTTTACAGGAACGCTTTCAAGCAGAAGCCCCATCTGAAGGTTTGCGCTGGCTCCCGTTACATTTTGTATTCCCATAAAAGGAACCGGGAAAACATAGGCAATATTAAATTTTGGTCCAAAAATAATATTTTCGTAAAATGAAAAATGGAATTTGCTGTTAAAACGGTACTGGAAGGCATGAAAAGCCAGATATTTTCCATCCGTAAGGTTTGAAGCATAATAAGGATTGTTTACCGACGCTCCCAGCATTTGAAGGCTTGAAGCATAACTCCATTTTTTCTGGGTAGTATTGAAAATGAAATTTCCAGAATGAAATGAAGAATCGTTTAATGCAAGACCATCGTTTAAAAAAGGTCCGTATCCTGTTGTTGATAAACCACCGGTAGCATAAGTTTTTTTTGTGCCTACAGAAACATTTGCGTTCCAGTCGATATACATTTCAATAGGACCTATATCTGCCGGATCAAAAAGAGAATCTGGCTTTTTATTTACATAATATGGAGCAACATCAAAAAAATCGGCACTTTCTCCGTAAAATCCAAAATCATACCCAAAACTTACAAGAGGATGAAAAACAAGTTCTCCGGCAATACCTGCCCTGCCTAATAAATTTTTAGAAAGTTCTGAGCCGCCGTTTGTTTCTGAAACTGCATTTTTTAAATCTAGACCGCCTTCTATGCTGGCAAAATAACTTTTTGAAAAAATTCTTTCAAATTC
>CAMAFU010000218.1 GCA_945833725.1 uncultured Treponema sp. | reverse complement strand
AGGAAACAGTCGGAAAGCATGATGAAAAAAATTCTGCACAAGAAAAGCGCGGAAGCCTTTTTTCAGCAGGATTTCCGGCTGTTTTTTTGCATTGATTAAAATTCGCATTTACTTTTAAAAACAAGCTTTTTTTTAGAAACAGGATGGGCAAAAGAAAGATAAGACGCATGAAGCAAAAGCCTTTCGCCAGGTAAACAGCAGCCGTAAAGCGAATCACCAATAATAGGACAACCGAACCCCTTTGGACTTGCGGCGGCGAGCCTTAACTGATGAGTGCGGCCAGTTAAAGGAATGAAAGAAACCCGAGTAACCGGCCGGCGATTTCCCAGAGGATCGGTATAATATTCCACATCCTCGAATTTCCACCTTGTAACGGCCTTTTTTCCATATTGTTCGTCCCATATTTGATGAGGGCGATTGTCCAAATCAACGCGAAAAAAAAGTTCCATTTCACCCTCGCTGGCAAAACCTTTTTTTGAAGGAATACCGTCGATTAACGCCGTGTACATTTTTTTCACTTCCTTTGATTCAAACTGCCTTGAAAGTTCACGGTGAGCCTCTTTTGTAAAGGCCAGCACCATAAGACCAGAAGTTTCCATATCAAGTCTGTGAACGGCAGGCTGATCAATACAGTCTGGAAAAAGGCGGCGCACCCGGTTTGAAATGCAGTCCTTTTCCGTACGGCCTGGAACACTTAAAATTCCGCTTTGTTTATTTACAACAATTATATATTCATCCCTGTACACAATGTTTAAACCTGTCATTCCGGGAAGAAGAAAGGAACAGCGGGAATCGCAGGGAGGTTCAAGAACAGGCGGAGATGAAATCAACTCCTCATTAAGAATGCAGGAATTTTCCCGAAGAGTAAAACGAAGCCGCGTTTCTGCCATGCTTACAGGCTGAATATGATGTAAAAAAGCATAATGTAAAAGTTTTGGAGCACAACAGTCGCCGGTTCCTGTGGGAGGCAAAGTAATTTTTTTTGATTTAACCTTTTCCATCAGTTCTTCTAAAGAAGGTTTTTTAGAAAAATCGCCAGTCAATTCAAAAATATTTTTTATGCTTCCATCGATACAGCAAAAATCGTAGAGAAGAAAAACCTTGAGCAGAGAAACAAGGCAAAGTTCGTCCCGATGTTTTTTAAGCTCGTAACATGCAGGATGATTTGGCGGAAAGCTTAATATTTTTGCCGTCAATTCATGAATTTCCCTGTCATTCTGCTCCAAAGCTTTTTCAATGTCTTTTGGGGAAGCAATACATTCGACAAAATTTTCGCATCCTTCCAGCCTGCATGTAATTCCAGAAAGGGTAATACATTCAACAGTATTTCCAGAAGTGTCCTTACCCACAAGACATCCCAGCATAACTTGAGAAATATTTCTTCCGTCAGAAAGGCTTGAAGAACGGGAAAGAGAAATTTTCTTTTGCTTTAATGAATCTATAACTCTTTCCAGAACAAATCCGGCTTTTTGCTCATTAAAGGGAGGCCACATCAGCGTGATAATAAGGCTGCAAAGGGATTATAAGTTTCGCCATCGCTATCGTTTTGAGCATTTAAGTAAGAATTTGCGTCTTCATCCTGCTGTTTTGAAGATGCAGGTGCAAGGGAAATTCTTTTTTCAGCTTCATCAACTTTTAATACAACAACATCAAAAACCTGTCCAATCTGGAATTTTTTATTTAAATTAGTGCCAGACGAAATGTCTTTTAATTCACTTATATGAACAAGACCGTCAATCCCAGGCAGAAGATTTACAAATATTCCAAAAGAAGCAATTCGTACGATTTTTCCAGAATACTTTTCGCCAGAAGAAAGTTTTTGGGAAACAGAATCCCATGGATCTTCCTGTAATTCTTTAAGACTTAAACTTATTTTTGAACGGTCAAGATGTGCAGGATTCCATTCGCAGCGTATTATTTTTGCCTTTATTTTCTGCCCCGGAACAATAAAGTCTTCGATTTTTTCAACACGCTGACGGCTTATTTCGCTGACAGGAAGGAGAGCCTGAAAACCGTCAAGTTCAACAAAAGCACCGTAAGACTGAATAGATTTTACCGTTCCAGAAACAATATCACCTTCAGAATATTTTTGCGAAAAGGACTTAAGTTGCGCAATTTCTGCATTTTCTTCCAGCAACCTGTTTGAAACAATTATATTTTTTCCTTCGTTTTTAAATTCGCTGATAAGGAATTTTACAGTACGACCTACATATTCAGAAGGTTCAAGCCTGTTTTTGTACCCCATCTGACTGTACGGACAAAAGGCTCTTGAATTTCCTAATTTTACTTCAAAACCACCTTTTATTTCTTTTTCAACTTTACCTTCAACAGGAATTTTATTTTCAAAAGCATTTTTTAATAAATCAATTCCAGAATCTTTTCCGTGAATTTTTGTCGTAAAATGAAGATCTTCCATATTCTTGCCAATAAAAAAGACTTTAACAGAATCACCTTCTTTTACAGAACAATTTCCCTCCTCGTCGAGAAATTCACTTTTATCGACAAAACCCTCACTTTTAAGACCTAAATCAATAAAAACAGTATCACCAGACACCAAAACAACGGTAGACTGCAATTCCTGACCTGCATTAAATTTCATCATATTATTCTGCTCCCTGTATATAATTTAAAACCTTAAAACAGCCGAATTTCCTGTTAATGGACTAAGAAACTTTAATACAAATGTAAAAAAAAATCCATGAGCAGAAAAAAATCCCTCACAACAAACTCATTATTGCATCCTTAAAGTCGAGTTTTGAATTCTATGTTATGGGTGGCTTTTTGCTTGTTTTGCTTCCTTCGACAGGCTCAGGAATCAAACCAAACAAAAATCAGGCTTTCCAGGGTTCCGCTGTCGCTTCATTCGACGCAGCAAAGCTGCTTACGAACTGGCTTGCGCCAGCCCTTCCAATCCTTGCCACGAAATAA
>CAMAFU010000217.1 GCA_945833725.1 uncultured Treponema sp. | reverse complement strand
TTTCGAGCCGCTCCAAGGAGCAAAAGTATTGTTCAAAGAGGAAGCCATCAGCAACTTGGTGCAAAATCCTACATCATAAAACCGCAGCCGCCACAGATCATTATAAAAAAGGCTCTCGACATATTCCATGGAACACTCTAGCGATTCTGTAACTTCTCAAAGCCGGTATCTGGCCAGCACTCTTCACGAAATAAGAACGCCAATTCAGACGATTATCGGAAACATTGAGCTGCTGCAAGAAACTAAAATGAACGGCGAACAGCAGGAATATTTAAGGCAGATTCAATTCAGTGCAGAAGTTTTGCTTGAACTGGCAAACAATATTCTTGATTTTACAAAAATCAGGTCAAATGAATTTAAACTTGAAACTGTACCCTTTAATTTACGGGAACTTACAGAACAGGTTGCAGATCTTTTTTCCATCGAAGCATTTAACCGGGGGCTGGAAATTATCTGCGACATTGATTTAAACATTCCTCCCCTTGTTTCAGGTGATCCTGTACGCATTCAGCAGATTATCCTCAACCTTATTAAAAATGCTGTTAAATTTACAAACGAAGGATACATCCGTATTTCCGTAAAAAAACAAAACAGAATGTTCCATTTTGAAGTTGCCGATACGGGAATTGGAATTTCCGACAAAACAAAAAAACATCTTTTTACAGATTATTATCAGGGGGATATTTCCACATACCGTAAATTCGGAGGAACAGGGCTGGGGCTTTCAATCTGCCGCGACCTTGTTTCTGTAATGAAAGGCTCCATTGATGTAAAACAAAACAAAAACGGCGGTTCTATTTTTTATTTTGAAATTCCCCTTCAGGAATTTCCTTCTCCAAAAGAAAATTTTAATTTCCCGGAAGGCAAAAGTCAGAAAATTCTTATAGTTGATGACTGTGTTCCTGCTGCAAAAAGTCTTGAAACTCTTCTCAACAAAATTGGATTTTCAAATACTAAAATACAGCAGGATCCAAAAGCTGCAGAAAAACTTCTTGCCGATGCTCAAAAAAACAATTCACCTTTTACAATGGTTTTTATCGACATGATTATGCCGAAAATGGACGGCTGGCGTTTTGCAAGTGAAATAAAAAACAACCCGGACATTACAAACAAGCCGATTCTTTTTCTTCTTGTGCCAGAAGGACAGATGAAACAGGAAGCAAAAATGAAAATGCTGGATTGGTTTGCCGGTTATCTTTACAAGCCTTTAAAACTTAATTCACTTTTAACTCTTCTGCACCGCAATTTTAAAAGTTCACAGGCCGGTCTGGAAGAACTGGAAGCAGTAGAAGGCCTCCAAAAACAAACAAAATCACCAGAAACTCAAGAAATTGCAAAAGGAAAAAAGATTCTTATTGCCGAAGACCACCCGGTAAACAGAAAGCTTCTGGAAACATTTATAAAAAAATTTGGTGGAGAAGTTTTTCTTGCAGAAGACGGGGAAGAAGCATGCTTTATGATACAAAAACACCCGGAAACCGATTTAATTTTTATGGACATTCAGATGCCTGTAAAAAACGGAGTAGACGCAACAATTCAGCTTAGGAATTCAGGCTACAAGGGAATTATAATTGCCTGCACCGCTAACAACGATCAGGATGATTTTAACGATTACAGAAAAATAGGAATAAATGACATTATCGTAAAACCATTTAAAAGTGCTGCCATAAAGCAAATTCTTGAAAACTGGATTGCAGTTATGGAACTTCCGGCCATTACAGAAATCAACAGCCCTGAACTTTCAAAAATAGCCGTACAAAATATCAATAATACCGGAGAATAAAAATGCCTCCCTTTATTAAAACTAATTTTCACACTCATTCAACATTCTGCGACGGAAAAAGCACTCTGGAAGAAAGCGTAATTTCGGCCATTCAAAAGCAGATAAAAATACTGGGATTTTCCGGTCACTCTGTTTATCCGGCTTTTTTTGACACATGCAACATGAAGATTGAAGATTTTACAGAATACACAAAACAGATTCGCCTGCTGAAAGAAAAATATAAGGAGCAGATAGAAATTTTACTAGGGTTTGAAGCGGATTTTGTTCCTTCCGTTACTAAGCCCGATTTTTATGCCTACAGAGAATTTAATCCAGATTTTCTGATTGGTTCGGTTCACTATCTGCGCCAAAACGAACAAACCGACAACAATTTTTTTGCCGTAGACAACAGCCCTCAAAATTTTATTGAAGGTTTTAAAACAATATATAACGGCAGCATAAAAGAACTTATAGGCCATTACTTTTCTACACAACGGCAAATGCTGAACGAAGGGAATTTTACAATAATCGGACACCCTGATTTAGTAAGAAAATTCAACGGAACATTAAAACTTTTTACAGAAAAAGAAGACTGGTATATTGCAGAATTAAAGGAAACTGCAAAAGCTATAAAAAAAGCTGGGGTAATTGCAGAAATAAATACAGGAGCCATAAGCCGTGGTTACGATGTAATTTATCCTTCGGAATATTTTTTATCACTTCTCCACGAAAACTATGTTCCTGTAACAATAAACTCAGACTGCCACGACTGCCGCTATTTGGACTGTGCCTTCGATAAAGCAATGATTATGGCAAAAAAAGCAGGCTACGATGAATTAGCCTGCCTTAAAGAAAAAAAAGTAATATTTCAAAAAATAGAATACTAACGGTTCATTCTTTCTGCCTGACTCTGGCAATTAACGCACATAAAGGCATAAGGAAGGGCTTCCAGCCTCTCCGAAGGAATTTCCTGTTTGCATTTAAGACAGTATCCGTAAGTTCCCTGCTTTATTCTGTCCAGTGCATTGTTAATCATCTGAAGCCTGTTTGAATTCTGTGTACCCAAAGATTCAAGCAGTCTTCCGTCTACAACATTAGAAGCAACATCTATTTCGTCTCCCGATTCTCCATAGGCGACAAGTTTTTGATAATCCTCGTTAAGTTCTGATACATAATATAAA
>CAMAFU010000216.1 GCA_945833725.1 uncultured Treponema sp. | reverse complement strand
AGAACAATAACAGAAAAAACTATGTCAATAAAACTAAGATGCAATGTTTTTATTCCTCCTTAAAATAATGTTTTTTAGATTAGGTATTTTTTATGGAACCGTTAAAAATTAATTCGGCAATAAACTTTGCCGGATTTGACTTTTCTGAATTAAATTTTTTAAGATTTTCCATCATTTGTTCTTTGTAAGAACTGTCAAGAAATTTTTCCAAAGTGATTTTAAATTCTTCCGAAGAAACTTCTCCTTTAAGGACAACGGCACAACCTTTTTTTTCAAAATAATCAGCATTTTCAATCTGATCGCCTCTTGTACCATTTCCTGCAAGAGGAATTAAAACCATTGGTTTGCAGGAAACGGCAGCTTCCCAAAGAGAATTTGCTCCGGCTCTGGAAACTACAAAATCGGCACAGGCTAAAACATCGCATATTTGACTGTGAATAAATGGAAAAGGGAAATATGATTCATTCTTAAGAGGAACAGAATCTTCATTGGCTTTTCCATATTGATGAACAACATAAAAATGACTGCAAAGCCAGTCTAAGTTTTGTGCAACAAGGGAATTTATCTGCCTTGCACCAAGACTTCCTCCGCAAACAAACAAAACAGGCTTGGAGGGTTTATTTTGGTTTTTAAATATAAATTCCAGTCCTTTTTTTGCATCTGATTCGTAAAAAGCTCTTCTAACAGGATTTCCGCAGACAACAAGCGAATTTTGTTTTGAGGAAGGAAAGAATTTTTTTGTTTCTTCGTAAGAAAGAAGGATTTTTGAAGCTACACGACTGTTTATTTTTGTTGCAAGACCGGGCGTAAAATCGCACTCGTGGGTATAGACTGGAATACCAAGAAGTTTTGCTGCAATACAAGGAGGAACAGAAACAAAGCCACCTTTTGAAAACAGCAGAGCCGGCCGTATACGAAGAAGCTTAAAAAAAGAAATAAAAAAAGCCGCTGCAATTTTAAAAATATCGGAAAAATTTTTTAAAGAAAAATAACGCCTTAATTTGCCGGAAGGAACAGGAATAAAAAAATCGGCAGATTCGCTTTTTTCGATGATTTCTTTATCCATGCCACTGGAATTTCCAATCCAGTAGATCTGTAAATCTATGGAATTGTTTCTGGCTATTGTCTTAAGTTCATTACAAACTGCAAGACCGGGATAGATATGCCCGCCAGTTCCGCCGCCGGCAAAAACAACCTTAACGCTCATAGTGCCATTATGACACAGAAAATAAACAAATTCAATTCTAGGGAACAAAACTGGATGGGAGAAAAAAAATGCGGTCAACATTCCTTTAGAACACTGACCGCGTTTTTTAATTTACATAAAATTAGATTGAAACCCGGAGACTGATATTTCCTGACCAGAGCTTGCTGTCTGAAATATGCCTTAAATCTGTTGAAACTGATGCAGTAAGGTCAAGTACAAGGAAGCGGAAAGCGGCACCAAAATAAAACTGAGGCTGGAATGCATTTAAATCGAATTCTTCAGTAACTACACTGCCAGAACCACCAGTTGCCTTACCTTCTGCTGTAAGAGCTGCTACAGCCGTAGAGTCATTTATTGACCATTCCCATGTGTTGTCGCATTTTGAAACAAGAGCGCGCACACCTGCAAACGGTGTAATAAAGAGAATTGTTTTTGAAACCTGAGCAGAAACATACATTGTGTGGATTTTGTAATTTACTCCGGCCTGTGCAGCATCTGCATTGGCCATAAGGCTTCCCTGATTGTAGAAATAACCGAAACCGATGCTTACTCTAGGCTGAATAACGCCGCCTTCCAGAAGGGCATAGCGACCTTCCAGACCGAGGGTAAGGAAATCTACAGTAATGTCGGAAATAAAATTTGCGTTAATCTGACCTGTTTTCATGAAAGAAACATCAAGGTCGAAAGGAAGGAAAAGACCTCCAATGCGAAGGTCGCCTGTAAATACAGGATAATAATAGCTGTCTTTTATACCGGATATGTTAAGCGCAGAAGCAGCCTTTGCAAGACCTGCCGTATTTATGTGGGTAAAACCTACATTTACACCGCCTCCAAGATGAGGAGGTACAGAAGGCAGAAGCTTTCCGATATAGGCATCGGCCCAAACATTTTGCTGCGTTGCAGCCTGTGGAATGGCAATGGAAAGCTGATTTGCAAAATCATCCATGCCGCTATTTATTCCTGCAACAGTGGAATAGTAATCGGAAAGAATAGAAGCAAAAGGATCGGCCCAGACAAATGTACCTGCAAGAAGTAGTGATGATGCAAGTATTTTTTTTAAGATTTTCATAAAACCTCCAGAGAAAATGCTTTGAAATTATGACATTTAACTTACCTTTTATATTTTAACCCGTAAATGCCATTTTTTCAATAATTGAAACATAATAGCAGAAAAAGGATGGAAGAATAAATTTTTTGGTGATGTTTGTTTTTTATTTTGAGGAGATTCACTTAGCCCGGATTGAAGCCCCAAAGTTGGTGCAAAAACACCGTTTTTGTGCCAATGAGCGGATAGCGAAGGGCGGAAAGCCGGTGATGTTTTTATTTATGCTCCCATAATAAAAATAAATTATTTGTGAATGTCCAGATTGCGTCTGTTCCATGTTGATGGATTATATTTTCGAAGGTCGTCTATTTCTTTCCAGTGAAAATTTATTTCTTCCGGCGGGAAAAGAGGCGGTGGGGCCGGGCTTTTTTTTCTGTTCTGTTCTTCTGCAATTTTTACAAATTCCAATGGTGTTTTTTGAGGAGCTTTTATCATGTAGGGCACTGAATCTGTATAAATAAGGTCGTCTTTATCATGGAAAAAATCGTTTTTTAAATTTACGGATTTCTGGATATTGCGGATTTTTGAGCTTCTGCCTGTGGTACATTCGTATATTTTTCCACCGGTAACTATATTTTTGTTTACATGGAATTTTTTTGTTCCGTCGGTGAACTCTGCTTTTTTTTCGGTATATT
>CAMAFU010000215.1 GCA_945833725.1 uncultured Treponema sp. | reverse complement strand
CGGCTCTTTTTTTTCTTACTCCCCTCCTTTGCGGCGGGGATTTTTTTTACCCGGAAAGTTTTATATAACTGTTTCTACGATAATCTGCGTATTTAAAAATAAAAAAAATCTTTAAAACCATACGATTTTTGTTAGGCAGATTGCTGTTTTGTTAAAAGAGGAACAAGAATTAAAGCACTGAGAATGACGGTTGGAACAAAAAACTGGAAAGAGAGAATCTGGAGAATGAATAAATCGTTTCTTTTATGGACTTAATTGATAATAATTCTATCCATTGTGTTTTTTATATCGCTTTTAAACATTACAAGATCCATGAGCTTTAAGGAAATTGTTGTATCTAACTCACCACGAACCATACCTTCTGATGTAACAGTAGTATCAAATGAGTATGTAAGATCGTCATATCCAGGTGCTGTAATTTCCAAAGTAAAGGTGATTTTTTTTGAAAGATTTTCTTTTGCTGCACTTACAGCCTTCGGCCAAAAACAGTAAGTGCCTTTTGTGCTATTGTATGTGTTAATTGGATTTGGCCATGTAATATCTGACATTTGAACTTCTTCTTTATCGCATTTTAGAGTAATTGTTGCTCCAATAAGTGGTTCAAAAGTACTGCCATCAAGAATTGTTCCCTGAATTGTAGGAAAATTAAAAACAGCACCATCTGTTTTTTGTACTGTACATTCTTTTCGTGGCGAAGAATGAAAAGGCCGTTTTGTTGTACTGACAATTCTAATGCCTTCGATACCAATTGCATCAATATCAGCTTTTACCTGAGAAGATTCCATAACTTCTTTTGCATGAAGAGCACCTCTGCCACTTACTACATATTTCGGCTGGATTCTGTTTAGAACATAACTTATAGCATCAAGCCGACAGTTTTCGCAATCGCAGGTAAGCCAGCTTGCTTTAATTTCTTTTACCTGTTCATAAAGTTTATTTATCCGATAATCAACGACTTCTTCCATGAGGTTATGTACATTCATCTTTAACTCCATTGTATTCTCCGTTAGCGCTGGAAGCCCCTTGTCTGCGTAAGCAGATGGAGCGAAGCGGAAGGGCGGACATAGCGACCGCCGTTGGCGGAACGGCCAAAACACTACATTTTAATTATACGACAAATTTTCAGAACGGGCAAATTTTATAAAAAAAAAGATTGTTATTTGAATATTTCTTTCAGGGAATTGAGGAGTTTTTGATTTTGTTCGTGGTTATTTACTGAAATACGATACCAACTGGAATCCATTCCGTAAAAATCGCTGCATCCTCGAATTACAATTTTAGAAAGAGCCAGTGCCTGACATAAAGGTGCATCAAATGGTGTTACCAGATTTTTATTGTTGTCGTTATCGGCAGGAATTTGCTTTTTTGGACCATTGTGCCCCTGTTTCTCTTGATTTGTTGTTCCTTTTGTAGCGAACTGGGATGCTTTTTTTTGTAAATGAGGTGGTAATTTAACCAGAATATAATTTGCCTCGCCAGAAAGAACTTTTGCGCCGACGGAAATAAAATAATCCGAAAGAATTTTTCGTTCTTTGGAAACCAGTTCAATCATTTTGTTTTGCCATGGCGTACCGTTCAATTCTGAGTTGATTACAGCAGTTCCTGTTGCCTGTGCATCTGTGCTGATTGTCCAGGGGCGCATAAAATTTACAAGATGATTGTATGTTGTTGAACTGAAACAAAGTGCGTATCCCAGTCTTAAACCTGCCATTCCATAAATTTTTGTAAATGCATTTAGTATGATAAGGTGAGGGTATTTTTCTGATTCTGCAATTAATGCCCGGACATTTTTTTCGGCTTCTTTTGAAAACTGACAGAAACAGGAATCTAAAACAAGAACTGTGTTTGATTTTTCGCAGGCAGATGCAATTTTTTTGAGCATTTCCAACGGTATAACAGTTCCTGCAGGATTTGACGGACTGGCCATAAAAACAAGCGGAACGCCGCCGGAAAGAATTTTTTCCAGATGCTCAAAATCCTCTTCGGTAAATTTAAAGTCATTTTCTTCTTTTAAGGTGAGGTGAAGAATTTTTTCTTCTGGGGATGCCATTAACAGTGAATTTTCATATTCGGAAAAAGCCGGTTCAATTATAAGGTTGAATGCTGTTCCTGAAGGATTTTTACCAAAAACTACGGAAATTAACTGGGTAAGATCTGCAGCACCAGAGCCACACAGAATTTGTCCGTTAAAATTCCAAAACTTTGAAAGGGCGAGTTTTAAATCCGTGCAGTTAGGATCGGGATATGATGCAAGTATTGAAGGATCAAGTGAAAGGGCAAGAAGAGCTTTAGATGCCTCTTTATGAACTCCCAGAGGGCTTGTATTTGCCGAAAAGTCCAGATATTCTTCTTCCCGGCGGGAATTTTTTTTATTGTTCAAATACATAATATTTATTATACCTCAATTTTTTTAAAAGCAAAAGTTTTGTTTTAGTTTTGAGTCAGACTTGGTTTTTCTGTGGCAGAGGATTCTGAGACTGTATCCGGTGCAATCAATTTTCCTTTGTAAAGCAGTCTTGGATACACAACAATTTTCAGTTTTTTTTCGAGTTTTTGAAATTTCCGCATTTCATATTCATCGCCAATTACAATATTGAAGCCGGTTTTTCCTGCCCTTCCGGTTCTTCCTGCCCGGTGAATAAAAAAATCTTCATTTGAGGGCAAATCCATTTGGATAATATGAGAAATATCTGGAATGTCGAGTCCTCGGCTTGAAAGATCACTTGTGATTAAAATAGGGCATTTTCCTGAGCGGAAGCGATCCATAGTTGATTTTCGGTCAGTTTTGTCCATTTTTGCGTGGAGTGCAGAACAGATTATGCCTTTGTATTGTAGTTTTGACTGAATGTTTGCAACCTGATCAATTCTGCTTGTAAAAACCAAAACCTTGTGCATGTTTTCTGATTGGATGAGTTTTCTTAATGTATCGATTTTATCTCTTGTTTCTGCGCATTCTTGTTGCAAATCTGCATACTGCACTAA
>CAMAFU010000214.1 GCA_945833725.1 uncultured Treponema sp. | reverse complement strand
ATTTTTTGTTTTAAATCTCTAAACTACTATTTAAAAAATGCACAAAATGGTAAAATTCCCCTTGGGTGGAATTATGCTTTTAAGAGAAAGTCTGGAAGAAATAGACGATTTTAGAGTAAAAAGGTGCAGGAAGTTTGAACTGGCTGATATTTTCCTGCTGGTTTTGTTCGGACTGCTAAGCGGCATCAAGGACATTGAACACATAGCTGAATGGGCGGAGGAAGCGGAAGAGTCCATCAAGGGAGTGGCCAGGACTTAAGGCTGTTGCCATGGCACGGGAAGAACGGACTGTAAATGGAAAAACTTCCACAGACGTCAGGTTTTTTCTAACTTCACTTGATAACATTGAACTTGTGAAAAAATCAATTCGACTACACTGGGGAATTGAAAACCGCCAGTTCCGCCTCCAATGCCATATACTATTTCCTTTATTGACTGTATTTTCTCTTCTTTGTATTATAATCCCAGCCTTGCGAGATTTGAGAGGCTCGGCCTTCACAGGAGATTTTATATGAAAAAACTCTTTACTGTAATCGCGCTTTTGACTCTTTCAACACTTTTATTTGCACAAAAAGCGGGTGACAAAATTTCATTTACTGCCACAGACTTTAAGGGAAATCCCGTAACAAGCGAAATTTTTGCAAAGAATAAGCTTACGATGGTAAACATCTGGGGTACTTTTTGCGGCCCCTGCATCCGGGAAATGCCTGATCTTGCCCGCATAAACGAAGAGAATAAGGCAAAGGGAATTGAAGTTATAGGAATTGTAATAGATATTCTTGATAACAAGGGCCAGGTCAGTGAACGGGTAAAGACAACAGGCGAGAAAATCATCAAAAATACCGGCGCAGACTATACCCATGTTATTCCGAATATCGAGATGTTCTCCGGTCTTCTGCGCGGTGTGCAGGCTGTTCCGACAACGATTTTTGTAGATTCAAACGGAAATCAGGTTGGAAATGCGTATCTTGGTTCACGCAGCCAGAAAGACTGGCAGAAGATTATCGATGGAATTCTGGAAAAATGAAATTGGATGAAAAAGTCCGTAAAATCATAGCAATCATCTCCCTCTGTCTTGGAATTGGCCTTGTGATAGCAGGTGTTTTCCGGGGAGAGGCAGAAACTGTTTTCAATAAAGCCAGCAGAATCTGCCTGGAATGTATCGGAATAGGATAGAAGAGGAATTTTTCTATGGCAGGCAGTTCAAAACTGAAAAAACATTCCCGCATTCGTCTAATATTTCAGGCATGTTTTGCAGCCATTTCAAACGGCTACATCAAGGGTTTCTCCCATGGAAAAATTTTTGAGGGCGGCTCGAAAGCTGTCTGCCTTCCGGGGATGAACTGCTATTCCTGTCCGGGAGCGCTGGGAGCCTGTCCGATTGGCTCTCTGCAGGCCACGCTCAATGCCCGCGAATACCGCATTTCAATGTATGTTGTGGGCTTACTTGTGATATTCGGAACTATTCTTGGACGATTTGTCTGCGGTTTTTTATGCCCCTTTGGTCTTGTTCAGGATTTGCTTTTTAAGATTCCATTCGTCAAAAAAATCCGTCGTCTTCCGGGCGAAAAAGGTCTGCGTTGGCTGCGTTTTGTATTTCTGGGAATTTTTGTAATCCTGCTTCCTATGTTCGTTATTGATATTACAGGTTTGGGCGAGCCCTGGTTCTGTAAGTGGATTTGCCCGGTGGGAACACTTGAGGGAGGCGTTCCGCTTGTGCTGTTAGATAAAGGAATGCGGGAGGCCGCGGGCTTTATCTTCCGCTGGAAAGTTTTAATCCTATTAATTACGCTGTTTTCTTCTATTATAATATGCCGTCCCTTCTGCCGCTATGTTTGTCCGCTCGGCGCAGTTTACGGAATCTTCAACAAGATTTCATTTTATCGCTTTAAAATCGACACTGAAAAATGCACAGAGTGTGCCTCATGCCAGAAAATCTGTAAATTAGACATTCCCGTCTGGCGGAATCCCAACAGCATGGACTGTATACGCTGCGGCGACTGCAAGACAGTCTGTCCCAATAAAGCAATCAAATTCACAGTATCGAATGTAGAAAAATAGAAAAAGGCTTGCAGGTAACAAATCAAAATTGACAGCAATGCTTTCTATGACGCTGGATAATGTGGTGTGCGCGCTCTTTCCCATTATCCTTCGGACTGATGGATAATTTTGCTTTATATTCCAGGGCGGCTTTCTAAACCACCGGAAAAGATTTTATTTCTCCTGTTTCCCCCGCAAGTTTCAAAAACTTTTTGTCGGACTGGATTGCGTGCGTTATGAATTTTCCGTTGTGGAAAAGGGCGTAGGTTGTAACCGGGGAAGGGGCGTTCCGGGCGGATGACTTATCTGTTATGTGGATTACTTTAAGGGGAATGTTGTTTTCTTTCGCCGCTTCCTGAACTTTTGGAACCCAGTAATATGTGAACGGACACTGGTCTGTGTAGTAAAGAACAAAGCCGTTTTCGTCAGTTTTTGGGTGTTTTGCACATTCTTTGAATCTCGGAGGTTCGGCATTCTTGTCGAACGGCAGGTACATAAGTGTAATTCCCGGCTCGGAAGTGTCTGCAACAGCAAATCCCTTGTGTTCAAGATACTTTAAATCCGACAGAAACTCTTTTTTTCTTCCTTCCGACGAAAGCATGCAGATTCCTTTTTTTTCTGTTTCCTTTGCGTCCCGAATGCATTCCGAAATCAAATCGTCAGAATAGCCGTGTCCTTTCATAGCGCCGGCAATCCACAGGCAGTTGATGTAAATGTAACCGCCAGCCTCAATCGGAATCCATGCATTTTCAGCCGGAATATATTCAATAAAACACTTGCCGCGCTCCTTGCTCCGGTAAAAAACAAGCCCGTCTTCAAAGCGGTTTTTCATCCATTCCTTTTTAGCAAGGCTCTGTTTTCCAGACATGGCGCAGCAGATGTGCTCCAAGTCAATGTTTTCTTTTGTAATTTTTATATATTCCATAAAGCTCCGTCCAGAAAGAAAA
>CAMAFU010000213.1 GCA_945833725.1 uncultured Treponema sp. | reverse complement strand
AGCTGTTCAATTAAAATGAAAGAAAATAAAAATAACGAAAAACAAAGTCAGTTTACCTGCCGCCTAAAGTTTTTGTCTGGCATTGCAGAAAGAAATTCTTCAAAAATAATTTTTTCTCTTTTTTTTCTTACGGTAATTCAGTCGGTTGTTTCCATGATTTTTTTAGGTCCTGCTTTTGTTCTTGCTTCAAAAAACCTTGAAAATATTTTTTCAAAAGCTGCCGTTTATGTCCTGCTTTTTGCAGATGTTTTTCTGCTTTTTATGCTTTACGGAAGTTTTTCAATTCTGCTTCTTAGAATTGTCCGCCGTCAGTTTGTTTCCCTTGGCTTTCTTTTCTATACATTCCGCAAATTTAAAAATTATGCTCCTGTTGCTTTAATTGCTTCTGTAAATGTGGCTCTTATTTTTGTGGCTGTAAAATTTATCTTTAAGGTGCTTCTACATTTTGAACCGGATTTTTTTGTGTATTTTCAGGGAATTTTCGGTGAATATGCAGAAATTTACATTGTTTCGGCTGTTCTTGTTATTCTTGTTTTTGTATGCCTTTACAGTTTTATTTTTCTTTTTCAGTATCGCTACGATAATCCTGAGCAGAAAATTTTATCTGTTTTTTCAAAAAGCCGTAAATTGGCCAGAGGAAAGTTTTTTAAAATTGCAGGATTTGCCCTTGTTTCTTCGGGGAAAAATCTTGTTCCAGCTGTTTTTTATTTTGGCGTGGCTCTTTCCCTTTCAAAAGAAGAGGGCTCGTCGTTCATGCAGATTTTTTCTTTTATTTTCGACTTTCTCTACTTTATAAACATGTTTAAAGCTCTTGCACTTATTTATCTTTCTGTTCCTGTTTTTTATGAATCTCTTACGGACAGTTCGTTTTTTGATGATGAGGAAAACTGTAATGAAGTTAGGGACATGGAAAGTGATGAAACAAATGCCGGAATGATTCCTGACTTTGCTGAAGATGAATGTCTGCCGGAAGAAAATCCTGAAGAAAATCAGGATGAAAATTCAACTCAGGAAGAATAAAAATAAATCTGTTTATGCTTGTACCTGTAAAATGTGCCGAATGTTCTGAATCAATAAAAGGGTCTCTTTTTTTATCGGAATCTTTTATTCTCGAAGATTCCATGCAGGTTAAAGAAATTTTAAAATCCCAGAAGAAAAAATATTCCGATGCAACTCATGTCTGCCATGCTTTTATTTTTGGAAAAAACGGCGAAATTATGGGGATGAGCGATGACGGAGAACCTGGCGGTACGGCAGGGCGTCCTATGCTGGATGTTCTTAAAGGCAGGGAAGTTACGAATATTCTTGTTACTGTTACCAGATGGTTCGGCGGTACGCTTTTGGGAACAGGCGGGCTTGTTCATGCTTATGGAGAAGGGGCAAAAAATGTTCTTGAAAAAACTGTTTTTCAGGAGCTTATAGAAAAGGTTTGTTTTTCTTTTAAAGTTGATTATAAAAGCTATTCTGCAGTAAAAAAATCTATGGAAAATTGGAGCATTTTTGAGTTGAAAGAGGAATTCAACGAAGAAATATGCGTTTCTGGAAAAATCCCCGAAGATGATTTTTTAGACTTTAAAGAAAAAATTTTTGATGTAAGCCGGGGAAAATGTATTCCAGAGGCTATTTCAATTCCATAAGTTTTTTTCTGCACCAAAAATAAGCCGGAACAAGAAAAGAATCGGCCAGAATCCATGCCAGCGGACTTGCAAGACAGGCTGCCTTAAAGCCGAATTTTGGTACAAATACAAAGCCTATTACTGCCCGTCCTACAAGTTCAAAAACTCCTGCAAGAACGGCGAATTTTGAAAATCCCATTCCCTGAATCATAAAACGGACAATGTTTACAAGGGCAAGAAAAAAATAAAAGGCTGCTGTTGCCAGAAGGCAGAACCGGACATTTTCCTTTACATGCAGAACTGTTTCCAAAGATTCCTTAGGATTTATAAAAAGGGAAGTAAGGCTGTCGCTGAAAAGCCAGAGACACAAAAATCCCAGAACAGAATAAACCGCACCCAGCAGACATGCCCAAAAAAGTCCGGAATTTAACCGTTCAAATTTATGAGCCCCCACATTCTGTCCGCCGTAAGTTGCCATTGTTGTTCCCAACGCGTCAAAAGGCGTACTGAAAAATATGCTTATTTTCTGAGCAGTGGCCATTGAAGCAACATAAATTGACCCTAAAATATTTACCGACCACTGAAGAATTACGCTGCCAATTGCAGTAATTGAATACTGTAATCCCATGGGAATGCCGATTCCCAGAAGAGAGTTTATTTTTTTTACGCTGATTTTTCTGTCGCTTTTTTCGAGAGATAAAATTTTAAGATGCTTTTTCATAAAAAAGAAACAGAATATGCCGGCAGTTCCCTGAGAAAGAACTGTTGCCCATGCTGCCCCTTTTATGCCTGTTTTAAATAGGGCAATAAAAACAATGTCCAGTACAATATTAAGGATGGCCGAAAAAATAAGGAAAAAAAGCGGAGTTTTGCTGTCGCCTACAGAGCGGATTATGCCGGAAAGAAAATTGTAAAGGAGGACGGCAGGAATTCCTGAAAGAATTACGGAAAAATAGGAACTGGATAAATCCAATATGTTTTGAGGCGTTTTTAAAAGTTCAAGAAGTTTTCTGCAGGAAATAACAGCAGGAACTGTTAAGGCAACAGAAAAAACGGCAGTTAGAATCCAGGCACAGAAAACAAATTGTTTCATGGAAGGAATGTTTCCTCCGCCAAAAGTCTGGGCAACAGGAATGGCAAAACCGGAACATATTCCCATGCAGAAGCCGATTATCATAAAGTTAAGGCTTCCGGTAGCTCCTACAGCGGCAAGGGCATCTACCCCTAAAAAGCGGCCTACAATTATAGTGTCCACAAGATTATAAAACTGCTGGAAAAGAAATCCCAAAAAAACAGGAACAGCAAAATTGAAGATGATTTTAAGGGGATGACCGTTTGTAAGTTCTTTTGTCATGAATAAAACTCCTGCCTTACAATTTCAAAAATTTCTTTGTCGTGAAAAGAGCATGAGTAACT
>CAMAFU010000212.1 GCA_945833725.1 uncultured Treponema sp. | reverse complement strand
TCTTGATTTACACTGTCATCCCCATTCCCACAAAAATACAGAAACAAAAAATCCGTTCCATCTTCCGCAACACGCTTCAGAACAAATTTCAGCATCGCTTCGTCAACGCCCTCCGGTAAAATCAAAATCTCCCTGTCAAACCAGGCACCACCAGAGCTGCTTTTGAGAAAATCGTAAATATCGCAAAGAGATTTTTGTTGGAATCCGCAATGGCTGGAAATTCCTGCAAGAATGGCATAACGCTTCAAATTTCTCTCCCGAATTTTACAATCTTTAAGATTGTATCAGTATATAACTTTATCTTTTAGATTGCAAGTTTTCAAAACCAACATCTTAAAGTATGTATAATGAATAAAGAAAGAGAAACATCGCCAAAATACAGCAGGGAATTTTCGGACAGGCTGAGAGATTTGCGCAACAAGAATAAAATTTCTGCCCGGGAAATGAGCATTGCCCTGGGACAAAATGTAAACTACATAAACCTGATTGAAAATGGAAAAAGATTTCCGTCGCTTCAGGGATTTTTTGCAATATGTGATTATTTAAAAATCACACCTTCAATTTTTTTTGACTCGGAAAATTTTGTCTCAGAATATTTTGAAACAGCAAAACAAGCAGAAAACGAAAAGAAAGAACTTGTTAATTTTCTTGAAAACTTAACAAATGAACAGATTTCTTCTATTTTGAATTTAATAAAGGTTTTTAAAACTCAACAGTAAACCTTAACTTTTTGTAAAGAGACTCAAAATGCCTGCATCAGGCATAGAATGGAACTAAAATTTTTATAATCACCTGAAAACCTTTTTAGGATTTTCTGTGCTTTACGGCATTTTCGCAAAAACCGATTTCGTTTGCCGAAATATCACCATTGCGAAAATACCGTCCGCAGCGAGAACTGCTGGTAACGCCTGTCAGTTTTCTTCCGCTGTATTTTCTTCTACCAACCGTTTTCTTGAACAAACTTTTACGACAAGTTTTTCTATAATTGCTGTTAATGATGCAAAAAGCACAAAAATACTGAGCATTGAAACGGTATAGTTAAAAATATCTTTTGCTGCCAAAGGCTTCATGTTTCTGTTAAGACCTTTTCCCTTTCCTTTTCCGCCGCCGTTTTTAAATCTACCGCTGCCATCCTGCCGGCCTGTTCCTTCTTCTTCGTCGGAATGTTCTTCTTCCAAAACATTTTCCCCGGACTCCTGCATTTTTTTCTGCTGAGTCATTACAGAAACTGTGGTAAACCATTTTACCAAAGAAGATTTTGTTACGCTACAGACACCAAAAGCCATAATTCCTGCAAGAACAACAGTCAGAATTATCTTTAAAACCGAAGGAACTTTTCCTTTTGCCCTTCCAAGCACTGTACCTTTTATCCAGTTCCAGTGGAGTCCAAAATGTATTCCCAGAAGAACAAGTGCAACTGCGCCAAACAGAAAATGCCATGGAACAGCTTCAAACGGAAGAAATGCCAGCGTTGGAGAAAGTGTTTTATTTATTCCAATTCCGCTTACAAGAAGTGCAATAAAATCCAGCAACAGAAAAACTGCTTTTGTAAGAATACTGTTACCGATTTTTTATAAATCGATAAGAATTGGAAACAATTAAAAGGGCAAAAAAAAAGCCAGCATAAAGCTGACAAAAAAAATTGAGACTGACACGATTCGAACGTGCGACCTCCACCTCCGCAGGGTGGCGCTCTAATCCAACTGAGCTACAATCTCAAACAGTTTAACAACACTTTGAAGGAAGCGTTCGTTTCTCGGAGGCGACAGGAGTTGAACCTGCCCAGCCCGTAAGGAACTGACGGATTAGCAATCCGTTGTATTACCGCTCTACCACACCTCCAGGCGTCATCAAAAATAAGCGGAGCGAGAGGGATTCGAACCCCCGGTATATTGCTATACAACGGTTTTCAAGACCGCCGCCTTCGACCGCTCGGCCATCGCTCCAAAAATTGATGCTTAGTTAGATTACAAAAAAGTTTTTTTTGTGTCAATAGCAATTTTGCCAAAAATCAGGATTTCCGCATTAGTTGTTATGATAAAAAAGTTTTTAAACAGGGGCTGACCGTCGCGAATGGTCAGTGCAAAACCGTGCTATTAGCACTACATGCTGATTGTGTCATGGGTAATTTTTGTGTTCTGTAATGATGAATGATGAAAAGATTTATTTTAGTGATGTTTGTATTTTTTTTGAGGAGTAAATCTTAGCCCGGATTGGAGCAGCGGCGTAGCCGTCCGCCTGTGGCGGATGGAGCGGGCAGCGGAACTGCGGAAAGCCGGTGATGTTTAAAAATTTGCTTCTGAAAACTATTTAACTGGACTATTCAGGGCTGGTGACTTATATTTGTGTTATGGACAAAAACAATATTATTTTATCTTTTTTCGTCGCCATTGTAGGCCTTTTAATGATGATTTCTCCGGAAACTTTTATTTCCATGGTTGTAATTATTCTTGGGGTTGCGGTTATTATTGACGGTCTTTTTATTATGATTACTACCCGTAACCTTATTCTTGACCCGCAGTATAGGCTTATGATGACTATCCGCGGAATTTTAAGCATTGTAACTGGTATTATGGCTATTTTTCTGCCTCTTTTTGTGGCTAAAATCATTTATTCAATTATGTCTTATGTGCTGGCCATTTACCTTCTTATTTCTGCGGCTTTGGAATGTTACGGAATTTCAAAACTTCATCGTAACGGAATTATGATACGGCAGTCTGTAATTGAAACTCTTGTTTCTGTTGTGCTTGCCGTTATTCTTTTTATAATTCCTGCTAAAACTGCCGGAAGCATTATTGTAAGAATTCTTGGAACTGTGCTTCTTCTTATTGGAATTATATGGGGCATAATTCAATGGAAAAACAGGCCTTTAACTGTTACCCCTGATTCTGTTACACCGGAAGACGATTTAAAAAATTCTTCCGAAAATTCTGCCGGCGAAAACAGCGGCGAATAATTAGATGGCGAGAATAATTTAATTTTTAGAGCACATACTTTTAAACTGCACAAATTCCATGGTTATCGGACTGTAAATTTGTGCAGTT
>CAMAFU010000211.1 GCA_945833725.1 uncultured Treponema sp. | reverse complement strand
ATTTTATTTGTTCAAAATAAATTCAACGCGTCTGTTTTTCCACCAGTTGTCTTTGTCGCTTCGCTGAACAACAGGCATACTTCCACCGCGGCCAACAGCCGTAAGCCGTTCAGATGCAACACCGTTTCTAATAAGTTCCTGTCTTACAAATTCAGCCCTTTCCTGAGAAAGAGGTTTAAGAGCCTTTCCGTACATAACAGTATCTTCATTTTCTTCGGTATCTGTACCAGAAATATTATTTGCATGACCTTCAATGGTAACAGTATAGTTCTTAAACTTATTAAGGATTTCTGCAATTCGCTTAAGAACCCTTTCATTGTTTGCTTTCTGAGCATCTGTTATTCCGCCTTTAATTTCCGACTCAGTTTTAAAGTCAGCTGAATCAGAACGGAAAATTATGGAAGGAACAGCCATTTTAAGCACATCACCGGCACGAATTACAAGCACATCAACGCTTATTTTTCCTTCGGCAACACTTGTCATTCCCAGCGCATCCGTAACAGTAAACACATAAGGATAATCCATAGCCGACTGAACAAGTTCACCGTTATTTCCCCTTCCGTCCCATACAAGTTTTTCTGTAATAGTTGATTTTCCGCCTACAGACCAGAATTTTCTGCCGTTTTCAGGATCGTTTATGCAGAACGACCAGCTCTTTAACGGAACAGCCGATTCACCTCTTAAAAGAATGTAAAGATCATCATCCTCCCCGTCGTTGTCCGGGCTAAAGTATTTAGGAGCAGTTTTTACAGTAAGAGAAGGAGGCGTTACAGTACATATAAACGCAGAAGATACCTGAGAAACAACATTACCCTTTTCGTAGTTTATAAGCAGATTGCCCGTAAATACGCCTTCGGCAGTGTTTCCCTGTTCATCTTTACCGTCCCAGTTTATTTCCGACGGAACATTTGCGCTGTCGGCAGAAGACCATTTTCTTACAGTATTGCCTTCTGCACTTGTAATTGCAAAACTCCAGTCTTTAATTCCATCTTTTAAACTCAGGCGGATGCTAAATTTCTGAACATCAGCAAAACCGTCCCCGTTTGGAGCGAAAGCATCAAGTTCGGCAGTTACATAAGCCTTTGTTTCCCTGTTATCAACTTTTATACCGGAAAGTTCAGCCTTTGTACTGTTTTGGGCAGCATCTTCAGAAGTAAATACAATTCTGTAACTTCCGTCGGCAACTTTATTACCGCTGTCGTCTGTACCGTCCCATTCAAAAGAAGAAACTGTACCTTTCCATGCATAAGTTTTAACAGCATCACCTTTTTCGCTGATAATTGAACATGCCCACTTTTCTTCCGAAGAACACTCTTTTACTTCTACAGGAAGAACATCTCTGTTTCCATCGCTATCCGGCGAGAACAGGGAATAAGGAGAGGTAACGCTTATGGAAGGCACGGAAGTATCAATTACAAAGCTCTGAGAATTTGTATCGGCTTCCGAACCGTTGGCAGAAACAGTTGAAAGAGAAGCGTAATATGAACCGTCTTTACACCGGCTTCCATCATCAGCAAGACCGTTCCAATTTATAAACTGAGGCAAAGCTTTGTCCTGAGCAAAAGTTTTTACCACATTTTCAGCACTGTCTTTTATTTTAAGAACATAACTGTTAATCTGGCTGCCTGTTTTAACTACAGGAACAAAACGGATATTTTTAACAGCAGGATTAAATGCCTGAGGACTTACAGTAAGAATAAGTTCAGTTTTACTTGTATCAAGAACAAAAGAAACAGGGGCAATAGAAGAAACATTTCCTGCCAAATCAGAAGCATTAAGGGTATAAACATATTCCCCATCTTCAGCCAGTTGATTTTTAGAATCCAGTCCGTCCCACAAAACTTTTTCAGGAAGGAAAGAAGCAAACTCAAGAGTTTTTACAATATCTCCATTTTTGTTCGTAATTGTTCCAGTCCAGTTTTCAACAGGGCTTCCAGAATCAACCCCCGTAGTCTGAATCATCTCAAGAACATCAAGATTACCGTCTCCATCAGGAGAGAAAGTAGAACCAGCAGCACGAACAGAAGCAGAAGGTGGTGTAAGGTCAAGCATAAACAGCGGCGAATTCAGCGGAGCTGTTTCAAAACCGTTAAGGTATTTTGCCGTAACCTTTGCATAATAAAGACCTTCCGCAGCAGTTTTACCGCTTTCATCTTTACCGTCAAATTTAAGCACCGACGGAGGATTATCGCTTCCACCATAAGTACGCACGGTTTTTCCGTCTTTATTTTCTATAAGGACTTTCCATTCAACAAGTTTATTTCCAGTTTTTGCCTGATCAGGAGTAGGAATTTTCAACTCAAATGTTACTTCATCATTTTTGCCGTTACCGTTAGGCGAAAAATATCGGCTGCCAGTTAAAGTTATGTTTGTAGCAGGCTTTTCAGCAGAATAGATAATATTTGAAACAGCAGCGGGATTAGACTTATTTCCAGCCCTGTCCTGACTGAAAATTCTGTAACTGTAAATACCGTCTTTTACAGGAGTTCCGTTATCATCCGTACCGTTCCAATCAAAAGTTAAAGGCTCGCTTTCCACCCATTTTAAAGTCTTTACAGGATTACCGGAAACATCAGAAAAAACACCAGTCCACAAATCTTCTTTAGAGCCAGACTGCCTTATTCTTAAAACAGATTTTGCCCCTTCACCAAAAATTTTTGCATCATTGGAAGGCTGAACAATTTCAATTTCAGGAGCCGTACTGTCAACAATAACAGTTAAAGGCACTGTAGACGAAGAATTCCCGTTATCATCAGTTGCACTCAAACTGTAAAAATATTTTCCGTCGGGAGCAACTTCACCGTTATCCATTATTCCGTTCCATGTAACAAATTCAGGAATAACAACACCGGCCTTTGGAGTAACAAGCTGCTGAAAGAATTTTTTAAATCCGATTTTTTCAGGACGCTTTTCTTTGTTTCCAATAGACCTGACAACATTTCCCTTTTCATCAGTTATAATGAAATTCCATTCACTCACATACCGTTTTTCTTTTATTTTTACAGGAACTTCAAGAACATCCTGCGCACCATCATTATTTGGAGAAATATAAACAGGCTCTTTTTCACCAAAAACAGATGCAACGGCAAAAAAAGTAATGACTGCAATCAAAGTTTTTTTCATAATCTTTCCTATCTTTAAAAATCTAAAATCCAGCGATTAAAGCATTTAATAAAAAATTTAAGGGCGGCTTTTTGCAAGGGCTCCGATAAATCTACGCCCCTGCAAAAA
>CAMAFU010000210.1 GCA_945833725.1 uncultured Treponema sp. | reverse complement strand
TGCATGAAAAGCCGTTTTTTTAATGTTGATGAAGGGGCATTTAGAATTGATGCAAGGAAATCTGTTTGATCTGCCGTAAAGTTTGTGTATTGAAAAACTGTTTGTATTATGCCGTCTGAAAGTTCATCATCGTAAAGAACATATTTTTTTATATCTGAAAGAGGAAGTGTGTTTTTTGATGTTGTGCCAAAGTCCTGCGGTCTTAAAGTTTTATGGGAATCTGAAAATATAATTTGGTTTTTTCCGAAGTAATTTTCTGCTGCAGACAGAATTTCTGTTTCAGAGATATTTCCTGAAATGTACAAAACGGAATTTTGCGGCGTAATGAATTTTTGGTGAAGTTCTTTTATTGATGTACGGAGTTGTGGAAGTGGAAGGGATGAAAGGACTTTCGGATTTATGCCGCTTTCCTGTTTCCATGGGAACTGACTGAAAATTTCTGTATCCATTGCGGAATTTATAAAAAGCGAAGACGGAGAAAGTGAGGATAGAATGCTATTCTGTTTTTTTACGGCCTGTTCCAAAAAACTGTCGGAATAGTTTTTAAAAATAAATTTAGATGAAAGTTCTTCCAGAGTGTCCTGAAATTTTCCCGAAGTCGTTTTGCATCTGATTTTCATGCAGTCGGGGGTTATTTCCATGCCGAGAAGATTTGCGTAAAACGGCAGAAGACCTGATTCTTCTTTTGTCTGGTCTGTAAGGCCTGCATTTATGTTAAGTTCAATGCTTACGGTGGTGATTGACATGTCTTTAAGAAAGTGAAGGACAAGACCGTTTTCGAAGGTAAATGTCTGAATGTCTTTTTCTGTAAAGGAAAACAGTTGAAATGAGAAAAGGAAAACAATTGCCGGAAAAATGTGTTTTTTCATATTAAATTTTGTTATTTATGAATTCTAATTGGTTAGAATGAAATTTTACTGTAAAATGTAATAGGAATTCAATATAGACTTGTATTTTGGGGAGGGTGTTTTGCCGGTTCTTAAAGTTTATAATAACACTAGTATAGAAACTTCTGTTCCAGAGGAACTGCTTCTTGGAAAAAGGCATCTTACGGATAAAGAAATTTCTGTTTTAAAGGCACAGAATAATTTTAACAGCGATGAATCCTGGCAGAATGTTTATGTTCCCGAAAAAGAAGGGGAGTTTTCTCCATACCTTATAAGAAACTGTAGTATCAGAGGTTTTCTTGTTACGGGGCGGCTGGTAAAAGCATCTCTTCAATTTCATGATTTATGTCTTGAAACCGGATTTTACCGTTCAAATTTAGAAAATGTTTTTGTAGAAGGCGACTGTGTAATAAGGAATGTTCATTATCTTTCAAATTACAGAATTGGCAGACAGTGCATTCTTTTTAACATTCAGGAGATGAGCTGTACAAATCATGCAAAATTTGGGAATGGTCTTTTAAAAAACGGTGAACCTGAAACAAACAGGGTATGGGTTGGAGTTGGCAACGAAAACGATAACCGTGCCGTTCTTCCGTTTGAAAAAATGATTCCTGCCGATGCCTTTATATGGTCCCGTTATAGAGAGGACCGTGAACTGCAGAAAAGATTTATTGAACTGACTGAGTATAATCAGCCTGTAACACTTGATACATACGGAATTGTTGAACATGATGCTGTAATTAAAAATACGGCAATCTTGAAAGATGCAAAAATCGGGGCTCATTCTTATATAAAAGGTGCATTAAAACTTAAAAACATAACAGTTCTTTCAAATGAAGATGAACCAAGTCAGATTGGAGAAGGTGTAGAGCTTGTAAACGGCATTATGGGGTATGGTTCCAAGGTGTTTTATCAGGCTGTAGGCGTAAGGTTTGTTATTGGAAGAAACTGTCAGTTAAAGTATGGTGCAAGGCTTTTAAACTCTGTTTTAGGCGACAATTCCAATATAAGCTGCTGCGAAGTCCTTAACAACCTTATTTTTCCTTTTCATGAACAGCATCATAATTCTTCATTTCTTATTGCTTCTACTCTTTGCGGACAGTCGAACATTGCTTCCGGGGCTACTATAGGTTCCAATCACAATTCCCGCTCTCCAGACGGTGAAATGTTTGCCGGCCGTGGGTTTTGGCCAGGATTGTGTTCTGATTTTAAGCACAATTCCAAGTTTGCAAGTTTTACTCTTGTTTCCAAAGGAAGTTTTCAGCATGAACTGAATGTTACTTATCCCTTTTCTCTTGTTGCATCTAATGGTGAAGGAAAGTGCATTACCATAATTCCTGCATACTGGTTTTTGTACAACATGTATGCCATTACAAGAAATAAATCAAAGTTTTTAAAGCGCGATAAAAGGGTTGTAAAACTTCAGCACATTGAGACTGATCCTCTTGCTCCAGATACGATTCAGGAAATGGTTGAATCCCTTAAAAGAATAATAATTCTTACCGGGGAATATCTTTGTGAAAAAGGTTTTGAAAAGGCTGTAAACGCTTCTTCCAGCGATGAATTATACAAAATTGCAAAAGATTATCTTCATCAAAATCCAGATGCTGAATTTAAATTATTCGACAGATCGTGTCAGAAAAAATATGGAGCAGAAATTCATAAGCCTGTCCGGGCATATAAAACCTACAGAAAATTCATAAAATATTTTGCATGTTCTGTTCTTCTTGAGTACTGTCATCTTTTTAATGTTAAAATTGACAGGGAAGAATTGAAAATTATTGTAAGGCAGTTTCCTTTGTACGAAAAATGGGTAAATGCCGGCGGACAGATAATTCCCGAACAGAAACTTTACGAACTTTTTGATTTAATAAAGAATCGTAAAATAAATTCCTGGGATGAAGTTCATGATTTTTATGATAAATGTCAAAAAAATTACCTTATGTATAAAGTTACCTATTCAATTCACCTGCTGGAATCCCTTTACTGCAGGAAAATCCGTGATTTTTCTCAGGAAATTTTTGATGACATAATAAGTGATGTTACAGCCGTTAGCAACGAAATGCTGAAAGAAGCCTTTTCTTCCCGGGAAAAAGACTATGTTGATGAATTCCGAAAAATTACCTTCCGAAATGATGAAGAAATGAAGGCCGTAATAGGAAACATAGAAGACAATTCGTTCCTAAGTGAAATGAAAGAAAGTACTCAGAAATTTAATCAGGACATAAAGGAAATATTTGATATTTCATAAGCACTGTCTTCAAATGTCATTCACAGTATTCTATTCAGGGGTTCCGCATTATAAATTTATGAGAAAAATTGGGGCGCGAAGGAGCGAATGGTCAGGGCAACTCCCCCCTGATT
>CAMAFU010000209.1 GCA_945833725.1 uncultured Treponema sp. | reverse complement strand
CATTTAAGGAAAATCTTCAGAAATATGTTGAAAAAGGTGTAGAAGCTTCAAAAGAGGCATTTTCAAAGGCTGGAGCTGCTGTTTCCAAATTTGGAGACGAAAGCATTACTCGAATTGAAAAACATCAGTACGAAAATCAGCTTAAAGAAGAATATGAAAGCCTTGGAGAATACATCGCAGAAAAACTTTCCAATGAACAGGAATCTTTCGATTTAACAGACGATGCTGTTAAAGAAAAACTGGAAAAAATAAAAAAAATCCAGTCAGAAATAAAAACAAGGGAAGAGTCCTTAAAAAAATAAAAGTAGTTCTGCTATTTAAAACAGGTGCATTTTTACTTTAATAAAAAACTTCTAAAAATCTCTCTGTTTTTTTTAGACATTTTAAAGGATTTATAGTATAATCTTCTTGCATTTTATTGTGCAAAGTTAATAACTCTTTTTCTATATTGAGTTTCATATTCTTACCTACAGGAGTTAGAGGAATGTCAGAAGAAAATCAGCTTATTCCAAAACTGCCCAAAAAAGTTGCCGTTTATTTTTCGTTAACTTTTTTAGCCCCAATTTTTAATTCATTTCTCACAATGGAATATTTCAAAGTTTTAACCTTTAAAGAAATTTTTATTGCTTTCTGGCAGCCTATTCCTATTGTTTCGTCTCTTTTACTTATTGCCTGTCTTATTTATTGTTATGTGCATACTACAAAAAAAATTTTACACTACGACGGTTCTAAAGAATCAATCATAAAAACAAATAAAACCATAAAAAAATTCGAAGTCCTTTCAATTTTGTGTGCAGTTTTAAATGGTCCTATGGTTTCAGCCATTATTGCCTACGCATGCCACAGGGCAGGCATTGAATTCGATACTGTTCCTGTTTTCCTTATTTCTATGGCTGGTGTAGGTTTGTTTGCTACATTCTTTTACATCTGTTTCCTTCAGAATTTTGAAAAATCAATGAGTATGGTTCCTTATTCGAAAGAATTTGAATCCCTTCCATTAAATGTAAGAAGTGTTCTTGTTACTTTTTTTGCCTGTTCAGGTATTGTACTTCTTGCAGGATCTCCTCTTTTTGTTACTGAAATTCGTGCTCTTCCAAGTCATATAATTTTCTTGCAGTATATGCTTCCTGCTACAGTTATTGCTGTTTTTTTTGCCATATTAGATAATTTCAGGCAGATGAGAGGTACTGCTCAGCGTCTTGTTCAAATTACCGAATTTACACATAAAATCCACGATAAAGATTATACATCAGAACCTCTTAAGGTTCTTTCAAGAGACGAATTTGGTCTTCTTATAAACGATTTAAACAGTTTCTATAAATTAACTCATGAACTTTTAAAATCAATTTCAAATTCTGTTGAAAATTCCATCGACAATGCCAACGGTCTTGCTTCAAATATGACTCAGACTGCTTCAGCCATAAACGAAATTTCTGGAAATATAAACAGCATTCAAGAGCAGTGTATAAATCAGGCTGCCGGTGTAGAAGAGTCGGCTTCCACAATAAACAGCATGATTGAACGGATTGACCATCTTAATGACAGTATTGGCAGTCAGATGAACAGCATTTCAACTTCCTCAAGTGCCATTGAACAGATGGTTGCAAATATCAGAAGTGTTACTTCAATTCTGGAAAAAAATTCAGTTTCTGTAAAATCTCTTGGCGAAGAATCTGAAAACGGCAGGGTAAAAATCAATCAGGCTGTTGATCTTGCAGATTCTGTTATTTCCCGTTCTGCAGGTCTTCTGGAAGCCAGTACAATCATTCAGAGCATTGCAGAGCAGACAAACCTTCTTGCCATGAATGCGGCCATAGAAGCTGCCCATGCCGGAGAAGCTGGTAAAGGTTTTGCCGTTGTTGCAGACGAAATTCGAAAACTTGCTGAACAGTCTAATACTCAGGGTAAAGCAATTACAGGTCAGCTGGAAGAATTAAGAGAAGTCATAAATCAGGTTGCCAGCAATACTCAGGATGTTCAGAAACAGTTTGAAGTTATTTTTGAACTTACATCTACAGTTAGCAGGCAGGAAGATATTATTAAATCAGCAATGGAAGAGCAGGCCAGCGGAAGTACTCAAATTCTTGAGGCTATTAGCGAAATCAAGGCTTCCTCAGAATCTGTCCAGAAAGAATCGGACGAACTTCGTGTGGGCGGTAAACAGGTTGGAGACGAGATGCTTGTTCTTGCAAATGTAACAACAGAAATAAAAAATGCAATGCAGGAAATGGTTCTTGGCACAAACGAAATAAACAATGCTATTGTAGATGTAAACGATGCTACATCAAACAACAGGGAAGAGCTTGTTAATCTTAATAAGCAGGTTGCAACTTTCCGGCTTTATTAAAACATGTTTTTGCCTCTAATTTTTTTAGAGGCATTTATTTTAGTATTCTGTCACCTGAAAATTCTTTTATTTCAGGTGATTTTTTTTGGTCGGTTAAAAATGAATTTAAGTGATTTTTCTGGTATAAAAGCGTTTATTTTTGATATGGACGGTGTGCTTCTTGATACAGAAAAGGTCTGCTTCAGATGCTGGAAAAAAGCTGCTGATGCACTTGGTCTTAATTGTGTTGAACAGGTTTTTTACAAATGTGTGGGGCAGGCTAAACAGGATACTTTAAATACTTTAAAACATTTTTATGCAGATATTAAAGGTTTTGATGAAAATGCATTTTATGATTTAACTTCCGTATTTTTTCAGCAGGAAGAAAAATCTGGTCTGCCAAAAATGAAGTTTGTCGACGAATGTTTAGAATCATTAAAAAATAACGGTTTTAAAATTGCTCTTGCCAGTTCTACAAAAAAATCCAGTGTAACACGGCAGCTTACACAGGCAGGTCTTATAGACTATTTTTCTACAGTTACTTGTGGCGACAGCGTAATTCATTCTAAGCCTCATCCTGAAATTTACCAGAAGGCGGCTGCTTCACTTTTATTAAAATGCGAAGAGTGTGTGTGTATCGAAGATAGTCCTAATGGCATAAAAAGCGGAAATGCAGCAGGGGTGAAGGTTATTATGATTCCAGATTTAATTCAACCTGACAACGATTTAAAGGCGTTGTGCTGGAAAATTGAGCCATCGCTAAAATCTCTTATTTTTTAGATTTTAAAAGAGATTTACATCTTCGTAATTACACATAATAAACGGTCACTTTACAAAACTCTTTTATCAAATTAAAATCATTTCTCATGGAACAGTATAAAAAAGATTTTATTGATTTTATGGTTGAGTGTAATGTACTCAAATTTGGTTCTTTTACGCTAAAATCCGGCCGAAGGTCTCCTTTT
>CAMAFU010000208.1 GCA_945833725.1 uncultured Treponema sp. | reverse complement strand
TAATAAACGGACTTTAACCTTCGAAAAACCCAGATATAAAGATTTTCCTCTTCTTTCTCTGGCTTTTATGGCAGCAAAAAAAGATGCAGCCTACCCTATTGCATTTAATGCTGCCAACGAAATAGCTGCATGGACTTTCATGAAAGAAAAATGTACATTCAGTGAAATTTCAGAAACCGTTGAAAAAGTTCTCGCTTCGGATTGGTCTTGCTCTGTAAGGGACTTAAAAGACATTTTTGAGGCCGATAAAAAAGCAAGGAAAATGGCAGAAGGTTTTATAGCGTAAAAAGGCTTAAAAGTAAATAAACATGAAAATTTTATACGGATTACTGGTATTAGGCATTATTGTTTTTATTCATGAAACCGGGCATTTTATTGCCGCCCTTATATGCAGGGTAAAAGTTGAATCTTTTTCTATTGGTATGGGTCCTGTTTTATTGCATAAAAAATTAAAGGGAATTGACTGGAGAATTTCGCTTTTTCCTATAGGCGGCTATTGCGGATTAAAAGGAGAAAATGAAGTCTCGGAAGATACGGCTGAATCAAATATATTATACGACAAAGATTCACTGTATGGTGTTCATCCTTTTAAAAGAGTGGCCATAGCTTTTTCCGGGCCCTTTTTCAATCTTTTGCTCACTTTCTTTTCCTTTGTGATTATTGCCATGACCGGATATTCCTACTATTCCCCCTCCTCAAAAATAATAATTGCCTCAGAAATATATCCAGAAATTTATTCGCCGGCAAAAGAAGCAGGTTTACTTACTGGTGATGTTATATTGTCTGTAAACGGACAAAAAACAGATGATTTTAATCAACTATATTCTTACATAAGCCTTCATCCAAATGAAAACTTAGATGTTGAAGCGTTAAGGAACGGTGAAGTCCTTCATTTTTTCGTACAATCTGAACTGGACAAAGCTACAGGAAGCGGAAAAATTGGTGTTGCAGGAGATTCTTCTACAGTTGAAGTAAGAGAAGCCGCCAGATACAGTTTTTTTCCTGCTGCAGCACAGGGAATAAAGCAAACTGGAGAAATTTTTATTGCTTCAATAAAATCTATAATCAACCTTTTTAAAGGGGTAAAAATTACTCAGGCAGTCAGTGGACCTGCTTCGATAACCACTATGCTAGGAGAAACAATAGAAGAAGGTTTTAAAGGAGATTTTAGAAACGGGCTCTGTTCTATTTTAAATTTTGTTGCTTTAATAAGCATATCACTTTTTATAATGAATCTTCTTCCAGTTCCTGTTTTAGACGGCGGACTTATTCTTCTTTCCCTTATTGAGGGAATTTTTTCCATAACCATTTCACCAAAAATAAGAAATCGTATACAATATGTGGGTTTAGTTTTTATAGCAGGTCTGTTTTTAATTGCAGTTATAGGTGATTTTAATTTTTTTATGAGGATCTTCAATGAAAAATAAAGTTTTTTTTATATTCGTTTTAATCTGTTCTCCTTTTCTATATGCGCTTCCCCACAGTTCCAGCCAGTCCCACCAGTCGCAGGTAACTTCCCTTGCTGTTGTTGAAGATGTAGTTGGTCAGGAAGAAACAGTATTCAGCAGTGGAAACGACGGTTTTTTAATAAAATGGGGTTCAGACGGTTTAGGCGAACACTATCAGTTTTCTGACATACCAATAAAAATCATCGCAAAAAATCCAAAAAATAACGATGTAGCAATTTATGAAACAGATGGAGCCGGAATGAATATGGTTTCGGTCTGGGACTTTAACCGTCAGTCAAGAAAATGTGCCTTTACTTTTTCCGATCCTATTACATCTCTTTCATATTCTGCAAAAGGAAACTATGTACTTTGCGGCACGGCCTCTGTAAAAGGAACTTATTTCTTAAATACGGCAAATAACACAATCACTTCAAAAAAGCTGAAAGAATCAACTGGTCCTGTAACAATGGCAATTACATCAGAATCGGAAAAAACTGTCCTTATATATTCGCCTACAGGAAGTCTTGCCTATTACAATATGATAACTGGCCAGAAAAAGGCAAAATTTTATACAGAATCACACTTGAATCAACCCGGCGTATTTAATAACAATGTTTTTTTTGCAGGCTATAAAGACGGATATATTCATGTTATGCAGGCAACTACCGGAAAAACAATTTCAAAATTTTCTACCGGAAATAAAGAGCCGGTATTGATTTATTCAAACAAAAGCGAAAACCTTTATTACATAATAAACGAAAACAGACAATTCAAGCTTTATATGATTCAAAACGATAGAAATAAAAATGTTATCGAACCTCAGCCTATACGAACTTTTACAGGACTCAAAAACGATGAAGCTGTTATCTGTGCTTCTTTAACAGGAAATACGATTTTTGCAGGAACTTCAAAAGGCAATATTTATAAATTCGATAATTCTGTTGCCGAGCGTGTTGATGTATTGCAGGCAATAAGTGACAATATGTACGATTACATTTATGATGTATGTGCAGTAGGTGATAATTTTTATTTTCTTACACCTGATGCAATTTTTCTTTCTTCCTACGACAACGGTGTTGTGGACAAAAAAGGCGTAAATCCAGGCCACACAGATATAATTACTTTTGGGGATAATGTAATTCTCTGGACAAAAAATTCAAGGGCTGCTGTAAATCAACTTGATTTTTCTACAGGAAACCTTACTAAAATATTCACACCAGAAAACAACCTGACATCCCTTAAACTGTACGGCGATAAACTTCTGGCAATTGAAGGAAGTTCTACCATAAACAGATACGATATTTCCAACGGTAAAAAAGAAGAATTATATATGGGCACAGGTATTCAGGATGCAATTCTGTATACAGACAAAGACCTTTATGTTGCAAAAACAAGTGCAACAAACCCGTCGGTCCCTCTTCTCTACATAAATACCATAACAAAAGAAACAGTACCTCTTTCTCTAAAAGGAAATGTTGCCTATGCACTTAATGCAGATACACATTCTGACAACGGAGAAATTTACGGTATTGTTGTGGGAACAAATTCCTCTGGAATGCCTCAGACTTCTGTTTTTTCATATTCTCCAAAATCTAAATCTACCAGATTTTTAATAACAGATTCATCTGAAGACAACAATGCCATCTGCTATTTGTCTTATCCCACATTATACACAAACATCGGAAAATCAAAAGTTCGTTCCTATAACTTTATTACGCGGCGGAATTTTGAATATAAAAGAAGTGCGTCCCTGCCTCTTAAAGTTTCCAGAAATTCAACAAGACTTGTGGTTCTAAACAGAGACGGTTCCATAAGCTGGTATAATCCAGACATGAGCGGAGTAATTGCAGACT
>CAMAFU010000207.1 GCA_945833725.1 uncultured Treponema sp. | reverse complement strand
GACAGAATAAGAAAATTTTTTCCAGAAAAATCCTGGATCTGCATAAAAAAACTTTTTTTGGACTACAATACGCCACATTCCCGACTGGAAAAAGAAAACCTGCTTTTTTTATTTGGAGAAACATATTCTGGAAAGCTGACAGAAAATTTTAAGGGATTTTCAGACGAAGTTTTTTCTCAGGGAGAATTAACGGAGAATCTTCTCGACTATATTGAAAAATTGCCTTGATGTGATAAATCTAAAAAACAAAGGGATTTTTTTGCAGACTGGAGAAAACACCTTTGTCAGCTTTAAACGGCACAATGGAAGGATTCGTATAGTCCGGGCTTATAATAATTTTCTGGTTAAGGCAGTGAATTACAAAATCGTTGTATTTTTCTTCCGGCACTTTCGGGTAAAGATAAGGACCTTTTCTTGTAAAATATTTTGTAAGAACCTTATCGTAAATAAACCAGTGCTTTTCTTCCCGCTCCTGCAGTGCTTTTATAAGGTCGTAAATTGAACGGGTGTAGGCAGCTTCCAAAGGAGCAGGAATTTTTATGGCAGAAAGATTAGAATTCAACTCCTGGGGATTTCCAGCAATATTTGTGCTGGCGGCGAGAATCCAGTGGTTTTCGTACCAGGGAAGGGGAGGTGCAAAAATTATACATTCTGTTTGCCGCCAGTCAATTTCAGAACAGTTCCATGGCCGGAAAACGCCTGTGTTTTCTTTGCTTAAAAGAAGGGCGGCTTTAAGGGCTTTTTCTTTGGAGTTAAAAATAAAGGCATTCCGTGGAGAAGCAAAAAGTTCTGAACAGCTTTTGCTTAAACGGGAAGGACACTTTTTTGATGAACATAAACCAAAGTCTGTTTCAAAACTTCCTGTAATTCCCCGGTCCAAAACATTTTTTAAAATAGTAAAGGCACTGCTGCCTTCTTTACCCCAGCCTAAAATTGAGCGGCCTTTTTCCTGAAATAAATCTGTAAGGCGTTCACCTTTTTGAGTGTACAAAAACGGTCCGCGGCATCTTTTTACAGTTCCGTATTTTTTTGAAATTTCCTGTGCAAGTTCTTTTTCTATCATTTATGATTATTCTACCTCATTAAAAATTTTTTTTCCATCATTGTAAAAAAAAAGCCTTTACAGAATCTGGATAATTTCCGGGGTAATAAGGTGAAATTCTTTTCTGCTTAAAACGGCGTTAAAAGTTCCTGCTGCAAATAAAAAAATCAGCGAAACAGCAAACTGAAAAACCTGTGTTGCTTCTCTGTTAAAAAGAGCAGCGAGGGGAAAACTTAAAAAAAAGCCCAAAACTGTAAATGCGATGGGAAAAACAAATGCGAAAATGCCAAGGAGATTTTTTGCTTTTGCCGGAAGTGCAAGTTTTACGCAGTCGTCTTCGTTTAAGGAAAGCCCGATTGGATTTTTTACGGTAAGAATTTTTTTGCCGGAAGTGCAGCTTTTCTGCCAGGGGCAATTTATGCAGGCAGAGGAATCTAAAAGTTGAACTTTTATGCAGTTTTCTTCGACTTTCAGTACACGGGCTAAATCTTTCATAGGGACTGTCCTTTAATTTCTTTCATTTGCTGCATGCACATTAAATATCCGGCCTGATTTCCAGTTTCCAGATAAGTATCTCGAAGGTTAAAAAGAGCATCGTAGTAATATGGATTGATGGTAATGGCTTTTTCAAAAAACTCGCTGGCCATTTCATACTTATCCTGATTAAAAAAAATAACTCCCAGCGTATTCCATAAATGGGAATTCTGACTGTTTACATAAAGCCCGCTTTTACAACATTCTATTGCTTCTTCTATAAGCCCGGCATTAAAATTTACAAGAGCCAGAGTTTCTATTATTTCATCGTCATTACCGTCATCAAGGTCATAGGCTTTTTCCAGAGACTGCTTTGCCATAACAAAATCTCCACAGTCCCGGTAAGTTACCCCCAGATTAAACCAAAGAAGGGCATTATCGTTTTCCAAAGTAATGGCTTTTTTAAGGCAGGCAATGGCTTCTTTATAATCACCTTTAGAAGCAAATTCAATGGCCTGACTGTTAAGCTTAGAAGCATTTTCAATCATTTTTTGTCCTTATTTTTTATACATTGAAGAAAACAATTCTCTAATAAGCAGGGCACTTTCCGAAGGCGTATCAAAGAATTCCGTAAAAAGCTTTGAGTTCTGCTGAATGAATTTTTCACCTGTGTTTTTTGCTTCTTGAACGGCACCGCTTTCTGTTAAAAGCGAAATTGCTTTTTCTACGGCAGGCGATTCAATTCCGTCATTTTTAGCTTTTTTAAAAAGTGAAACTAAAATATTTTTGTCTTCAGGATTGTTTTTAAGGTGAAGCAAAACCGGTAAAGATTTTTTTCCTTCCACAATGTCATCGCCCCGTTTTTTTCCTGGATTTCCTGTGGTCAGGTTTGTAACATCATCAATTATTTGAAAACCTACACCAATATCCTGAGCAATTTTTCCTAAAGAATCAGCTTCTTCTTTTGTGCCGCCACCACCAAGCACACCAAGTTTTACAGCCAGCCGGGCAAGTGTTCCTGTTTTATTTCTTACCATGGCCGTATATTCCTCTATGGAAGGAATAATTTCTTCGTTGCGATGCCACAATATGTCCATAGCCTGCCCCAGATGAAGAAGCCGGAGTTCAGTTAAAAAAAGCTCATAAAACGCAGATTTTTCACTGTCGCTTACATTCAGTTCTTTAATTGATGAAGCTGCCTGAAAATAAAGAAATGAACCGGCATTTATTGCAGCATCAATTCCGTATGTTATGTGGGCGGCAGGTTTTCCCCGTCTTGTATCGGCACCGTCTTCAATATCGTCGTGAATTAAACTGGCGGTGTGGGCAAATTCAACAAGAGGAGTAAGTTTTAATGCAATGGAATCGTCCTGTAAATCATTGTTTTTCTGCTGAATCATTCTGGAAGACAGAACAAGAAGAAGAGGCCGCCATCTTTTTCCGCCTAGAGAAATTAAATTTTTGGAAGGTAATGTAAGCATGTCTATAAACTTTTCGTCAATGCAGTTGTCAAGAAAGCCAAAGGAATTTTCCTTCCAATGGGATGTGGATGGAGAAGGCAGTGCATAATTAAGTTCTTCTTCAATTTTTGCCAGAATATCCTTTATTGCAGATAAATATTTCGTTTCCATTTTTTAAGTCCGTCCTTAAATAAAAACTTGCACTTTTCCTTATTATACGACAAATATAACTTTTGCCAAACACCGTATATCAGGGTTTCCGCATTATGATAAAAATATAATTTTAACCAGGGGCTTCCAGTCGCGACTGTTCAGTGCAAAACCGT
>CAMAFU010000206.1 GCA_945833725.1 uncultured Treponema sp. | reverse complement strand
GGCCTTTAGCAAATCCTCGAAAACTGAAGTTTTCTCCGGTTTGCGAAAGGGATTGTGGATAAAGCCTTCAGCCGTTGTTCGGCTTCCGGCTTTATCTGGCTTTTTCAAAGCTTTTATTGTAGTGTGCGCAAAATGCGCACGACCTTTCTCAATCCTCGGAAGTTGAAACTTCCTGCGGTGTGCGAAAGGGATTGTAGTGGCGCCGGAGGCGTTGGCTTGTAAAGCCAATGAGGGTTACCGAACCACGAAAAGCCCGGCCGCAGGTTTCCTGCGGTTTCGCCCTTTTTTATGGTTTACTGTAAAAGCATTCGGTCGCTGTTGATTTTTAAGTCTTTGAACCGGCCTATTAAATCGTCCATTTTTAGGTTTTTCTTTTCTGTGCCGGAAATATCGAGGATTATCTGGCCTTTGTGCATCATTAGCAGTCTGTTGCCGTAATCTAAGGCGTGCTGCATGTTGTGGGTTACCATCATTGTTGTAAGACCCATTTCGTTTGTAAATTTCAGCGTAAGGTTCATTATCAGTTCGGCATTTGACGGATCCAGGGCGGCGGTGTGTTCATCAAGGAGAAGTAAATCCGGGCGGCTCATTACGGCCATTAAAAGTGTAAGGGCTTGTCTTTGGCCTCCTGAAAACTGGTCTACATTGTCGGAAAGTCTGTTTTCCAGCCCCATGTTAAGCTGCATAAGCTGCTGGCGGAAGTGTTCCCGGGTTTTGCTGTTCAGGGTAAATTTTAGGCCTTTGTTGCCTTTTTTGCTGGAAATTACCATGTTGTCTTCCAGTTTCATGTTTCCGGCTGTTCCTAAAAGGGGATTCTGGAAAATTCTTCCCATGTACCGTGCCCGTTTGTATTCTGGTTCTGCTGTTATGTCTTTTGGCGTTGTTCCGTCTTTGTTGAAGTAGATTTTTCCTGACGAAGGTTTTAATGTGCCGGCTATTACATTGTAGAGAGTTGATTTTCCGGCTCCGTTGGAACCTATTACGGTAATAAAGTCGCCCCTGTTTATTTTCAGGTTGATTCCGGTTAGCGCCCTGTTTTCGTCGGGGGTGGCAGGGTTAAAAATCATGTTTATGTCTTTTAGTTCCAGCATTTTTTCCTCCCATTATTAAAAGTCCGGTGGTGAAGCCTTTTGTTGCCGCGGGACTGTATTTTATTGTTTTTTCGGCCGGGCTGTTTTTGCACCGGAGATTTTTTTGTGGAGATATTTTGTAATGTCGGTGCGGGAAATTATAAGGCAGATGATTATAAGAATTCCCGTAATGAATTTTAAATCGTTTGGTCCTAAACCTATGTTTGTTCCGTAGCGGCGGGCAAAATACATAAGGGCTCTGTAAAGTATTGAACCTAATATTACCCGGAATGTTAAAAGTCCTATTTTGTTTGAGCGGATAAGAAATTCGCCCAGCATAAGGGATGCAAGTCCTGAAACTACAACACCTGTTCCGCTTCCTACATCGGCAAATCCTTGATACATGGCAAAAAGTGCTCCGCTTACTGCTGCAAGACCGTCGCCGAAACATATTCCGATTCCGCGGACGAATCGAGGGTCAACTCCCTGACTTATTACCATTTGAGGATTGTTGCCCAATGCCCCCATTGTAAGACCAAAATCTGTTAAATAGAAAAGATTCATTAAAATAAGAAGAACTGCCGTAAATGCAGCCATAAAAATTACAATGGCCCAGTCTTCTGGAATGCCCGGAAAAAGAAGGGGAATTTTTTTGAAAAGAGTGTCGCATCGAAGAAGGGAAATATTTGCTCTGTTGGACATTATCCGTAAGTTGATGGAATAGAGCATTGTCATTACCAAAATACCTGAAAGCAGATCAGGTACTTTTAATTTTGTGTAAATAAGGGTTGTAGCAAGACCGGAAAGGCAGCCGGCAAAAAAGGCCAGTAAAAGTGCCAGGATAGGGTTTATGTTTGCTGTAAGGCAGGCCGCAAGTACGCATGCTCCCAGAGGAAATGCTCCGTCGACTGTCATATCGCAGAAATTCAGGATTCTGAAGGACATAAAAACCCCGAGAACCATAATTCCGTAAATTAAACCTTCTGTCAGAATGCCGGTAATCATTTTTTGCTCCTGAATTAAGTTTTGTTGCTATAGATAGTAACAAAATAAATTGTTTTATAAAAGGGAATGTCAGGGTTTGCACATTAGAAAATAATCTAACTTCTTCCTTGACAAAAAAACATAGGATAAATTTTCATGAAAACAGGGCGAAAGGAAGGGAATAGGTAAAATCTGGCGAAAAACAAAAATCGGAAGGTTTTCAAAATTGCTTGGTTTGTATTATAATTTATGCCGATATTTAAAAGTATTTGAAGCGGGCCGGTAAATTTTTTGTGTGCCGGAATTGTTATGCTGTCCACAGTTGATTAAACTGTCATGTTTCCCGTTTTATAATTTGCTGGAGGTATTTATGAAAAAATCTGTGTTTTTGCTGGCTTTCGGAGTGCTGGGTTTTAACATTTACGCTTTTGATCCTGCTCCTGCCCTTGTTCCTGTTGGTAATGTTAAGGATTATACAAAAACCGACTATACAATTACGGAAAAATTCGGAGATTATTACCGTTCTCCAAAAGCAAAATATGTTCATGTTTTTGACGAAAACGGACGCCAGACAGAAACTTCTGAATTTACCGGCAAAGATGTTCCTGTTGATAGAATCGTGTATTCTTACGATGAAGCAGGAAATCTTGTTTCAACAACTGGTTTCGATGCCGACGGAAAATTAACCTGGAAAATTTCTGCGACTTTCGATTCAAAAAACAGAAAAACAGAAGAATCTGAATTTAATGCTGCCAATGTTCTTGTAAGCAAATCAATCTGGAAATATAACGGTAGCCAGAGTGAAGAAGCCTATTATAATTCAGACGGTGCTCTCCTCGGAAAAATAATTACAAAAACCGACGATAACGACAGGGTTATGGAAGTTGCTTCTTATGTTTCCTCTGGTAAACTTGACGGTAAAAGATCTTATTCTTATAACGATGCCGGAAAAGTTTCAGAAATTACATACTGGAATTCCGAAGGAAATGTTTCTTCCAGAGTTGTTTTCCGTTTTGATGAAAAATTTACTGTAACGGAAGAACAGACTTACAGCAGCACAAATAAACTTGTTCAACGGGTTATTTACAAATACGATGAAAAAGGCAATGTTTTAAGGACAACTTCCTATGCTGTTTCGGAAAAGTTCGGTGGAACTGTAAACGAACTTACGGCAATAAACGAATTTGCCTTTAACTATGCAGATTCTGCTGAGGATGCAAAATAAAACTGTAATGGTGTTTTTTATATTTTATAGGTTTTTTTATAAAATATGACTTTATTTTGAGAAAATT
>CAMAFU010000205.1 GCA_945833725.1 uncultured Treponema sp. | reverse complement strand
CGCAGGAAATAAAACCATCAGCGTAAAAAATGAACAGCTGGTAAAGTTTCAGGAAAAAATTGCCCGTTCATCAGATAAATATCTTAAAAAGGCGACAAAACCCCAGAAAAAAAATTTTCAGAAATCCAGCTCAAAAAAATTCTTCAATTTAAAAAACGGAATATATGTTTTTTCTGTAGCTGCTGTGGATTATGTGGGAAATACTGGAAAAGCTTCTTCCGAGATTATTGCAGTAAACAGATACAAACCGGCTACAAAAATTACCGGCCTTAAGATGAACAAAGATATTTTTGGAAATGTAGAACTTTCTGTTTTTGGCGATGATTTTAATTTTGACGGTACAATAAACGAAATCATCATAAAAAAACTGGATGAAGCAGACAGTACAAAAAACAGTTTTCAATCTCAATACGAAGTAAAAAAATTCCAGCTGGCAAAAAAAGATTACAATGTTGAAAGCAATTCTAAAATTTCAGGATTAAAGCCAGGGGAACTGGAAGAGGGCACTTACGGAATATTTTTAAATCACTCTTCCAGAGGAATTTATCCTTCAAATAAAAACATAAAAACAAATCAATTTAAAATAGAAGAATCAGGTACTGTTGTAATTCAGTATCCGTATAAAATTGACAGAGAATGGGAATTTTACCTTGGAAACGAAAAAATAACAGTAAAAGTACAGGATGTTCTGTTAATACTTTTATTTTTCCTTGCGTTTTTTGCATTTATCATTTCAGTAAGGGAAATAATAAAGACTGTAAAGGAACATTCACTTATAAAGACAGAAGTGGAAGCCCTGTTAAAAGGAGAAATTATGCCTACAGAGAAAAAAGAAATTGATGCAGCAAAAATAGAAAAACTAAAGTCTTCCGGCAGTTTAAAAATCAAGCTGGTAGGTTTTACGGCCCTTCTTGTTCTGTCTATTGTAGTAATGGTTTCTGTTTCTCTTGGAAAAAGAATGATATCTACGCAGAAAAAAACTTTAACAGACAATATGCAGGAACAGGTTTTTGTTCTTCTTGAAGGAATGGCAAACGGAATTCAAAATGCAAAAAACGATGCCATAAACGGAAACGGAACTTTTGGGCTTACGGAAATTGTACGCCAGGCAGAAACTTTTAGTGCGGCACTGGAATCAACTCTTATAGGGCCTTCAACAACTTTTCAAGATGATGATTTAAGTTATTTTTGGGCGACAACATTAAAATCCCGGGACGTTTCAGCAAAACTGGACACAACTTATCCAACCCCTGGAAAAAGTCGTTTTGTTGAAGGAACGGAAGAAAAGGAAATTGAAAAACTATGCCGTGGACTTGAAAAAACGGCGTTGGTCGAAACGGAAAGCCTTATAGCAGCTCTGTCAGAGAAATATGACGCAGAGTTAAAGACTGAACTTACTCAAAAATTCAGGGAATTGTCCCGACAGACAGGAGGAGCCGTTCCAGAATTCAGCGAAAATACTGTTTCTCCGGAAAATTCTATTTTTACATTTTATTATCCTGTTTTTTACAAGGAAACAAATCAAAAAAATCTTTTGCAGGGAATTCTATTGCTGAAAGTTGATGTTTCAGAGTTGTTAGATTCCATCCGCCGCTCACGGGATGCAATTATTTACATTTCAATAGTTGTTGCTGCTGTTACAATACTTATTGGCTGTATTGCATCATATATTCTGGCAACCCTTATAGTAGAACCAATAAAAAAACTGGCAGTCCATGTAAAAAAAATTACCGATACAAAGGACAAAATAAAACTTAAAGATTTTAACATTGAAATAAAATCTCACGACGAAATAAAAACTTTGGGAAATGCCGTAAATGAAATGACAGAAGGCTTGGTAAAAGCTGCCGAAGAACAGTTAAAGGCCGAAGAAGAGAAAAAATTAAATTTAGATGCCCAGGCTGTTCAAAAAACATTTCTCCCACTTACTCACAGCGAAGAAGGCGGACAAAAAACTACAACCGACTACACCGGCAAAGCCATAAAATTTTTCGGTTACTACGAAGGAGCTGATGAAGTAAGCGGGGACTACTTCGATTATAAAAAACTGGATGACAGATTCTACGCAATTATAAAAGGCGATGTTTCAGGACACGGAGTTCCGGCCGCCCTTATAATGTCTGTTGTTGCAACACTTTTCCGTCAGTATTTTGCCGGCTGGACATGGGAAAAAAACGGAATAAAAATCGACGGTTTTATTTCAGAAGTAAACGATTTTATCGAAGGTCTTGGGGTAAAGGGCAAATTTGCAACAATGCTTCTGTGCCTTTTTGATACAAAAACAGGGGATTCATACATTTGTAATGCCGGCGACAACATAATTCATATTTACGACGGCGAAAAAGGGCATGTAAAAACAGTAACATTAAATCAAACGCCTGCTGCCGGAGCACTTCCTACATTCCTTGTAGAAATGAAAGGCGGCTACAAAACAGAAAAACTAACTTTAAAAAAGAACGACATATTGTTTTTATATACAGATGGAATTGAAGAATCAACAAGATTTTTCCGCAATAAAGATTATCAGGTTGTTCCATGTCAGTACAACGGCTTAAAATCAGGAGAAGTTCACGAAAACCATAAAACCGGCCAGGAATCTGAGCAGCTGGAAAGTGACCGGATAATTCAAATAATCGAGGCTGCACTGAATAAAAAACAATTTGTCCTTAAAAAGCATCATAATCCAGAGGAAAACGAAAATCTCACCTTTGATTTTTCAAAGCTGGAGGGAACTGTACAGGATGCAGTACTGTCTTTGGCTGGAGTTGAAAAAGTTTTCCGTCTTTATAAAACAAAAGGTGCAGCAGGAAAAGTATATGCAACGGAAAAGGGAGCAATCAGAATGGAAGGAGCCGTAGTGCGCGTAGACAGAAAAATAGACGGATTTTTAAAAAAGTGCTTTAACCGCTACGACTATTACTGTTCTCAGCAACAGGATCTGCAGGAAGAAAACTATATTTATTATTGCGGTGTGGAAGAAGACAGACAGGCCGATGACCTTACGCTTCTTGGAATTCAGAAACTCTAAAAAATTACGGGCGGCTTTTTGCATGCTTCACTTTGTTCCGCACTGGCAAAAACCAGGCTATCCAGGGTTCCGCGCAAAAGCGCTCCATTCGGGGAAACATGCCGTTTCCCCGAACACCTTCGGTGCCCTTCCTATCCTTGCCGCAATAGACCCAATTCTACAAGATACTTGCTTTTTTAAGATAAAGTTCTTAAATTATTGGAAGTTGTGTTTTTAAAAAGGTAATTATTTATCTTTTTAAAAAGTCAGTTTACTTTTTACAGGGGAAAATATGGCATTTAAGGAAAATCTTCAGAAATATGTTGAAAAAGGTGTAGAAGCTTCAAAAGA
>CAMAFU010000204.1 GCA_945833725.1 uncultured Treponema sp. | reverse complement strand
TTGGCCATATCTTTAGCTAAATCTTTTGCCAGTTCTGGAGCCAGTTCTTCTGCAAGATATCGTGACTGTATGCGCATTTCCTGTTCCCATGTCATATAGTTTTGCCTCCATTTGGCGTTCATCTTGACTCTGTTTATAAGTTCAGGAAGCTTGTCTGTAAATTTGCTTTCCGTTTTTTTTCCGCACAAAAACTTGAAGAATGAACGCAGATTTTCCGACTGCATTTTATCATACATTTTTGCATTGAAAAAGATTTTATATGCCTCATCTCCAAGTTTTATTTCTGTATTTTCTAAACATAAATATTCAAAACTGTAGATTGGGAGTCCTTTTCCAAAAATATCTCCAAAGCACAGAAAAATTACATAACTTTTGCCAAGTTGGGTATAGTCTTCGCCTGAAAAAACTTCATTTACATCCATTACTCCCTGATAATACCGGGCTCTTTTTGGCAGTGCAGAAAAATGTGCTGTTTGAATTTCTATGTCGAATTTCCTGTTATGAACATCTTTAACATATACATCAAAACGAATTCCTCTAGATGGTTCAGTTATTTTTATAGAATATTCTGACTTTGGTTTTTCAATTCGTTCGATTTTAATGTTCAAAAGCATTTCCAGAAGTTCCTTGCAAACATCTGGGTTTTCTTCCATAACTTTGCAGAAAATAAAGTTATCTGCAAGAGTCATGCTTTCCCACCTTTCCAGAGGAGTTAAAACTTTTTGCATTGATTTTTCCTGTCAGCGTAAATTTAGTGGAAAAAAATCTTTCCACTTTTATATATATTCCGCAGGAAGTAAAAACCGGCATATTTTAAAAATAAAATTTTGTTTTATTCGTAGAAAGGTGAGACAATATTTTAATTTACTTTGTACCTGAACTCTGCTTCAAAGGAAATGCCGTCGTCTGTTTTTCCCGTTTCAATGATTATGCCCTTTTCTGTGTCGGCTTTACCGTAAATTTTAAGTTCCTGACCAAGCATGGCTTCTTTTGCAAAGTTTAGACGGAAGTCGGAAAAATGAATTGACTGAAATTGTGGAGGAAGGGCATCTACTGCGAAAGCGGCATATTTTGCATTGTTTGTGTGTCCGTTGGAATCCAAATCGGAAAATTTAATTATTCTTGTGTCAAAAAGATCTGCATTTTCTGGAATTGAAATTTTTCCGTAGGGAATACAGTCGTGTTCTGAAGAGGAATCTACAGGCTTGCGGAAACCCAGAGCATCGAATTTTTTTATTGGAATAATTCGTCGGCTTTTTATATCAACACAAAGCCAGCTTGTAAGGGCAGAAACAAGTTTTTCGCCGCTGTCATTTTCTATTTCGAAAGAACGCACAAACTGCAGAGGCTCAGATTTTTCTTCTTTAGTGTGAATTATGATTTTTTCGTTTTCCTGAGGGTAGCGGTGCAGGCGAAAAGAATCTCTGGAAACAAGAATAGCCAGACCGTTTTCTACAAGGAAAGGCCTGCTCATATTGCGCTGCTTAAAATCTTCAACGGCAATATCTGAAGTAAGTTTTAAAAGTTCATAAAGGCTTAAATAACCGTCTGGAGTGCACTGACTGAAATAAACCATAGTTTCGCTGTGAAATCCAAGATTATCGTCGAAATACTGTCTGTAAACTGTGTCTTCATATTTTTTCATTTTAGTCCTCTGTATTTTTTCCGTTCATTTTAAGAAAAAAGCCTGCACCCCATAAAAAACCGTCGTCTTGATTTTTAAAAAACCAGAATTCCCTGTTATGGCACATTATGGCATAGTTAAAGCCGGAAATTTTAGAGCCGGGAGAAACAGGTTGAAGTTTAGTAAATTCTACATTTTTTAAAATTTTAGGCAAGCCGTTTACATTAAAAAGTTCCGAAGCAAGTTTTTCTCCAGTTTCCATTTCGTTAAAGCAGAAAAAAGTTGAAACAAGGGTGGTAGGTCCATAAGGAAGTTCCACATATACTTTTACATAATCTTCTGGATGGGAAGTTGATAAAGAAAAGAAAAGAAAAAATAAAGAAAAAAATTTAATCGGGAGATTTTTATCTGCTGAATTAATGCTGCCCATTATTTTTCAAAAAAAACCGGAACATAAGGAAAACCTTAGCTCCGGTGTTTTATGTTCGAACTGAATTTTAAATTTTACAGCTGTTTTTTAAGTTCTGCATTAGCAGCCTTTTCCCGTTTGTATTCTGGGATGAAGAAAATGCCGATTGCGATTGTAAGAAGTGCTGTAACAAGGATGAAATATGTTGTAAAGGCATAAGGTGTAAGGAAGCCGGAACTTTTAAGAATTAATGTTTCTACGAAAGCAAAAATCTGTTCCAGAGCAAACATAAATGCTACTACAGCTTTTGCCATGTAATTTTTTACAAGGAAAGCAAAAAGTGCAAATCCAACAAGGAATACATGAAGGAAAACATATCCGATGTACTGGAATGTGTGGAGGGAACCTGCCGGATTCCATACATAGGTAAAAATTGAAACATTCTTTTTGCCGTAAAGCGGATATTTTACCTGAGTTTCTGGTTCCCATGTGTCAAAATCGCCGTATTTTATTTCTGCCGGCCAAGACGATCTGTCTTTGCCTGTCATACCAACGGGAAGTTCTGCCCATGTTTTAGATGGATCTTCGTAAGAAGACTGGAGCTTTTCGGTATTTGTAAAAGGAATGAACTGACCGATAAGAACCAAAACTATAAGTGCAATAGATGCAATATTGTATTTTGTAAAAAATTTCATTTACTAATCCTCCAAAAGATTGCAATAACAAATACAAACCATATTTTATACGAGATAGTATTTTTTTTCAACCAAAAATTTAAAAGCTGGCGTTGCGGCCGGCGCTTGAGGCCGCAGAAGGGGTAGCGGCCAACAAAGTGGACGCGCAGGGGAAGGCTTTCCCCTCCTTATGTTTATTCACTATAGGCATTCACTTTATGCAGTATTTACAAAGGATTGAAAAAGCGTATAATCTGTTTTTTGTGCAGGTGGTGTCATGATTGAAAAATTTGCCTTTACCTGTAATGCGGTTTTTCCCATTATTCTTGTTATTCTTACAGGTTATCTTCTTAAAATTCTTAAAGTTTTTCCCGACGGTTTTTTTAGGCAGCTTAATAAACTGAGTTTCAGGTGCTGTCTTCCTGTGCTTTTGTTCTGTAATGTTTACAATGTAGATTCGTTAAGCGATATGGCCGGTTACTGGAAAATCTGTGTTTTTTGTTTTGCTGCCATAATGACGGCTTTTATTATTCCGGCTATTGTGTTTAACTTTACTGTAAAGGATTCCAGGCAGAAAGGCGTTATGGTTCAGGCAGCGTACAGGTCTAACAATGCCATTATCGGGCTTTCTCTTGTTACAACCCTTACTTCCGGCGAAAAAAATGCTGTTGC
>CAMAFU010000203.1 GCA_945833725.1 uncultured Treponema sp. | reverse complement strand
ACTTGGATTCTCGCCATCCATGGCTCGCCGCTAACGCGGAGTTTTTTAAGGAGGTTTTATGAAAAAAGTTTTAAGAAATTTTTTTATTGTTGGGGCACTGATTCTTATGGGTGCAGGCTGTTTTGCACAGAAAACTTTAAATGCGGCTGATTCAGAGCCTGCAAAAATGGGATGGATGCAGGGATTTCCTCCTGCAAAAGACAAAATTATTTCTGCTGCCGATGGTTCGTTCTTTGTTTTTCCAGCTTTAAGATACAGCGTAAATCACATAAGGGAATTTTATCCTACAAGGGAAGTAAAGGCTGCAAAAGAAAAAACATATAAGTTCAAGACAAAAATCGATAAAAACATCGACAATGTTACTTTTATTCCCTGGGGCGAAAAAGATTCCATAACATGGAAAGAATCTTTGGACAAAAACTTTATGGACGGAATTATTATCCTTCACAAGGGAAAAATCGTTTATGAAGACTATGCAGGCGGACTTACTCCAGACGGTGTTCATGCTGCAATGTCGGTAAGCAAGTCTTTTACAGGAATTCTTGCATCAATTCTTATTGCTGAAGGCGTTATTGATCCCAATGCACTTGTTACGGATTACATAAGCGAAATGAAAGGTTCAGGCTACGAAGGTGCTACTGTTGCTCAGGTTCTGGACATGACAACTGCCATTGATTACAGCGAAGATTACAACGACATTAATGCCGGAGTCTGGAAATATTCTGCGGCCGGTTCAATTTTCAGGGCTCCTGATTATAATGGACCTGAAAACTATTATGAATATCTTCCAACCCTTAAAAAAATTGAAGGGCAGGAACATGGAGAAAAATTCGGATATAAAACTGTTAATACGGAACTTATGGGGTGGATAATTTCCAGAGCTACAGGAAAGTGCATTACAGAACTTATTTCCGAGAAAATCTGGGTTCCTATGGGAGCTTGTGTAGACGGTTACTATCAGCTGGATCCTGCCGGAAAGGCTTTTGCCGGTGGTGGCTTTGACCTTAATTTAAGGGATATGGCACTTTTTGGCGAACTTTTGCGCAACGGCGGAAAACTCAACGGAAAACAGATTATTCCGCTTCAGGCTGTAAAAGATGTAAGTGGGGGCGGAAGCCAGAAGGCTTTTGCTGCCGGAGGGGAGTATCCTTTGCTTAACGGCTGGAGCTATCATAATATGTGGTGGATTACAAACAATGATCACGGAGCATATATGGCAAGAGGCGTTCATGGTCAGGCAATTTACATTGATCCGAAAGCCGAAATGGTAATTGCCCGTTTTGCTTCCAATCCTTTGGCTTCAAACAAATATATTGATCCCCTTTCCATTCCTGCTTACGAAGCTGTTGCCGACTACTTGATGAAAAAATAGACGGAAGCTTTTTATAAAGAATGTGCCGGAACTTCACCTTATTGCTGTTTTTTTTAGGTGAGGCTCCGGCAATTTTTTTTAAGAATGAAGTATGGCGTCAATATTTGCTTTTCCGCCGGGAACATAAGGCAAAACTTCTTCTTCCGGTTCAACATAAACTGTAACAAAAAACGGCTTGTTTTTTCTTGAACTGTCAAAAGCTTTTTTATACCACAGTGCATCGGTATTTGCACATGTTGATTCTATTCCGAACCCTTCTGAAATTTTTAGAAAATCTGTTTTTTCATCGCTAAAAACGCTGGCAGAATAATTTTTGTCGAAAAGGAATTTCTGCTGCTGGTAAACCATGCCCAGCGTTCTGTTTATAAAAACAATAACTGTTACTGCCAGATTGTTTTCCTGCAACGTGGCCAGTTCCTGAATGTTCATCATTATTGAGCCGTCGCCGCTGAAACAGACTACACGCTTTGATGGATTTGCAAGACTTGCTCCTATAGCTGCCGGTAAACCGAATCCCATTGTTCCCAGACTGCCTGATGTAAGGAATGTGCGGGGATTTTCTACAGGATAATATTGGGCTGCAAACATCTGGTGCTGTCCTACATCTGTTGTAACAAGCAGATCATTTTTGGAAAGACCTGCTTTCTGTGCATATTCAGGCAGTTCTGCCATAAATTTCCTTGGGTTTACGGAACATTCAAAAAGCTTTGCACCGTTTGCCCTGCAGGAACCTGCTTCCATGGAAAAAGTTGATTTTTTAAGGTTTTTTATTTCGTTAAGCCAGTCAATTCTTTTTTGCAGCTTTTCACTGCTGTTTTTTAAAAGTTTAAGATGGGATGTTATTTGGGGGAGGGCAGATTCTATTTTTGAAACAATGCTTATTTTTGCAGGTAATATTTTATTTATTTCTGCAGCATCAATATCTATGTGAATTATTTTTGCATCAGGACAGAACTTTTGCGTAAGACCTGTTGCTCTGTCGTCGAACCGTACTCCGCAGGCAAGAACAAGGTCGCTGTCGTGCATTGCCTTGTTGGCGGCAAGAAACCCGTGCATTCCTACCATGCCGGCAAAATCTTCGTCTGTTGCAGAAACTACGCCTAATCCCATAAGGGAAGAAACTACGGGAAGGGGGAATGCATCTTTGAAGTTTCTTATAACTTCTGCACCTTTTGGGGAATTGCATCCTCCTCCGATATATAAAACAGGTTTTTGAGAATCAGCAAGAAGTTTTGCAGCTGTTTCAGTTAATTCGTTTATTTTGTCCTGACTGGTGTGAAAACGGACATTTTGTTCTGGAAGTGAACAGTTAATTTCTGGCAGACTTTCAATCTGAACTGTTTCAAGCTGTACATTCCGCGGTACATCAATAAGGACAGGCCCCGGACGCCCTTCGCAGGCAATGGCAAAAGCCTCTGGAATTGCTGTAAGAAGTTCTTCGGCTTTTTTTACGGCGATTGAATGTTTTGTTATGGGAAAAGACAGTCCGAATGTGTCTGCTTCCTGAAAGGCATCTGTGCCGATAAGGTTGGAATTTACCTGACCTGTAATTGCGATTATAGGAATGGAATCGCTTCTGGCATCGGCTATTGAAGTAAGAAGATTCATGGCACCGGGACCGGAAGTTGCAATACAGACTGCCGGAAGACCTGTTGTTCGTGCCATTCCCTGGGCAATGAATCCTGCAGCCTGTTCCTGCCGTACAAGAATATGCCGGATTGAAGATTTGTTCAGTTCGTTATAAAGCGGGAGAATAGAACCGCCGGGAATGCCTGCCACAATTTTTATTCCAGCTTTTTCCAAAAGCCTGCAGATAAGTTGTGAACCAGTAAGTTTCATTTGAGCCTCCGGTAATTTTTCATTTATTTTAATTTTTGAAAAAAAAAGCCCGCCGAAACCGGTGGGCTGACTTTTGTTATGTAGATTGTAAACCAAAAGCATTCTGTCCCGCCTGTAAAATTATGCAGTAAAAAAAGAGACGACGACTGAAAGCACGATTGATTTAAACATACGGTATTATGAATGAAGGAGGGAAA
>CAMAFU010000202.1 GCA_945833725.1 uncultured Treponema sp. | reverse complement strand
ATTCTGGTGGTATTTGTAAATTTGTCCATTTGGGGGACTTTTTCAGTGGGCTCGGGGTGTAGGGGACGCGGAGCGTGTGTTTTTGCGTAAGCAAAAATACCGGAGGCGCGTTAGACGCCGTAGCCCCGAAACACCTGGTTTTTGGTTGGTGAGCCTAGCGAACCGGCCAAAAAGCCGCCCGTAAAATTAAAAATCTGCCGGATATAGTATTTACTAAAGTTTTAAAACTTATTAAGTTAAATTATTGTTTAGAAATATCTGGCTGTGTTAAGTTGCGGCCGGTAATCTGGTATTTCTATGGAGGAAATATGAAAAAGTTTGTTAAAGTTGTGGCTTTCGCAATGGCTGGTCTTTTTGCTTTTACCGGCTGTGGGGAAAAATCTGCCGACACTATTAAAATCGGTACTATCGGGCCTCTTTCTGGTGCAGTTGCCGTTTATGGTGTTGATTGTAAAAATGGTATTGAGCTGGCTGTGGAAGAAATTAATGCTGCTGGCGGTATCAACGGAAAAATGATTTCCCTTATTTCTGAAGATGATGAAGGAAATCCTGAAAAGTCTGTTAATGCTTATAAAAAAATCGTTACAAAAGATAAGGCTAAATTTATTGTAGGTTCCCTTACTTCTGGATGTACAATGGCTATTTCTTCTTTAGCTCAGGCTCAGAAAGTTCTTATGGTTGCTCCTGCTGCTACTGCTACTGCTATTACTGATGCCGGTGATTATGTTTTCCGTGCATGTTTTATTGATCCTTTCCAGGGAACTGTTGGTGCAAAATTTGTTTCGGAAACTTTAGGTTCTAAAAATGCTGCAGTTCTTTACGATATTGGAAATGACTATTCTGTTGGACTTACAGATAACTTTGTAAAAACTTTTGAAGAAAAAGGCGGAAGAATTGTTGCTAAAGAGTCTTACAGTACTGGGGATAAAGATTTTAATGCTCAGCTTACAAAAATTAAAAATGCAAATCCTGATGTAGTTTATCTTCCTGACTATTATGGTACTGTTGCTCTTATTGCTAAACAGCTTCGTGCTCAGGGTATTAATACTCCTATTGTTGGTGCTGACGGTTGGGATGGTCTTACTGAAAATGCCGGTGATGAAGTTCTTAACGGTTTCTATTCAAACCACTATGCTGCTGATTCTACAGAAGGTGCCGTAAAGAAATTTGTTGACGGTTACAAGGCAAAATATGAAGGAAAAACTCCTACTGCTTTTGCAGCTTTAGGTTATGACGCTGTTTACATGCTGAAAGAAGCTATTGTAAAAGCTGGTTCTACTGACCCAAAAGAAGTTAAGACAGCTCTTGCTTCAACTGACGGTGATTATGTAACAGGTCACATTACTTTCGATGAAAAGCGCAACCCTGTAAAATCTGCCGTTATGCTGGAAATTGTTAAGAGAGACGGCAAACTCCTTACATCTTACAAAACAACTGTTAATCCGTAAGTTTTCCGTACAGCTTTTTTAATGATGATTGAAGTCCGTTTCTTTTTTGAAGCGGACTTTTTTTATGGGAAAAGACTGATTGCGAATCTGAATAAAAATGTCAACATGTTTTTTTTAATAGTTTTTGAAAACAAATTGCGTTTTTGAAGGTTTATTCTCTTTGCTTCACTGTTGCGGCTTTTTGCAGCTGTTGTTGCTGTGTTATGGCTGTGATTTACTAAACTGAAATTTTTATTTAAAATGTCCCTGTATATTTTGTTTTGGAGGATAAGTTGAACGGCGGTGCTATTTTTATCCAGCAGCTTGTTAACGGGCTTTCCCTTGGAAGTATTTATGCCCTTATAGCCTTGGGCTACACCATGGTCTATGGTATTGTAAAGTTGATAAATTTTGCTCATGGTGATGTTATGATGATCGGTGCGTATGCCGGTTATTTTGTTTTGTGTGCTATGGGAACTACTCCTCTGGGTATGTTTTTTGCCTTTGTGGCGGCAATGATTTTCTGCGGACTTTTAAGTCTGGTAATTGAAAGACTCGCTTACAGACCTTTAAGAAATGCACCCCGTTTAAATTCCCTTATTACAGCTATTGCTGTTGAACTTATTCTTCAGAATGTTATGAGGGTTCTGCCCTTTGTTGGTCCTGACCCGCGCTCTTTTCCAACTATGGCGACAAAAAACTTTGATTTTGGATTTGGTTCAATTTCCAACATTCAGATTATTGTAATTGTTTTAAGTGCCGTTCTTATGATTGTCCTTAATTATGTGGTTAATTATACAAAGACTGGCAAGGCAATGCAGGCTGTAAGCTATGATTTGGGGGCTTCAAGTTTAATGGGAATTAATGTAAACAGAACAATTGCCGTTACTTTTGTAATTGGTTCTGTTTTGGCTGGGGCTGGAGGCGTTCTTTATGCTACGGCTTATCCGCAAATTGACCCGATGATGGGATACATTCCTGGTTTAAAGGCCTTTGTGGCTGCTGTTCTTGGCGGTATTGGATCCATTCCTGGTGCCATGGCTGGGGGAATAATTCTTGGCATTGCAGAAACGATGGTTAAGGCCTATCTGTCTTCGCAATATGCAGATGCCATTTCCTATTGTATTTTGATTGTAATACTTCTTGTTAAGCCTGCCGGTCTTTTGGGCAAGAAGGTTCGTGTTAAGGTTTAAGGAAAAAGCAATGAGCAGAAATCTTAAAAATTTTTTAGTGCCGCTTTTTGTGGCTGTTTTATCAGTTTTTTTACCTTTTGTTCTTATAAAGGCTGGAGTTATTGATTCGTATACAGCCCAAATTCTGACTATGGGCGGCATTAATGCGATTATGGCATTGAGTGTTAATATGGTCAGTGGAATTGTAGGACAATTGACTTTGGGGCAGTGTGCCTTTGAAGCTGTGGGTGCGTATTGCGTTATAATTTTTACTCAGGATGTTGGTTTGCCTCTTCCGGTTGCGATTTTAATTGCCCCTGTTCTGGCTGGAATTTTCGGTTTTTTAATTGGTTTTCCTACTCTTAAACTTGAAGGCGATTATCTGGCTATTGTTACTTTAGCTTTTGGTGAAATTATCCGCGTTGTTCTTACAAATATGAAGTCTGTTACAGGCGGACCAAACGGAAAAAGTTTTAAATACAGCTTTTTAAGGGATAATTTGGATTGGGGACCTGCCGTAAGTTATTTGGTTAGCGTTGGTATTCTCGTTTTGATTATTGCTTTAATTCACAATTTCCTTCATTCCACTTACGGAAGAGCTGTAAAGTCTGTACGGGAAGATGAAATTGCTGCCAATTCCAATGGAATAAGCATATTTAAGTATAAAATGATTGGCTTTGTAATTGCTTCCGTTATTGGTGGACTGGGAGGAGCTTTATATGCACCGATTATTGGATTTATAAAGCCTGATATTGCTTCTTTCAATAATTCTGTAAATATGCTGATTTATGTTGTTCTTGGAGGAATGGGAAGTATTAGCG
>CAMAFU010000201.1 GCA_945833725.1 uncultured Treponema sp. | reverse complement strand
AAACCTCAATAAGTTACATCAACATCCCCTGGGCAAACGATAATTGGATTTTTATGCTGGTGGAATTTATATTTTTTCTGTCTTTTTTATGGGGAAATGTGATATAATCGGAAAATCATGATAGCTCCATATATAAAAGAAACAATGAATTCAAAAGGTGCATCTGTAATAAGAAAGATGTTTGAAGAAGGCATCCAGCTGAAAAAACAGTTTGGACAGGATAAGGTTTTCGACTTTTCTTTGGGAAATCCGGATTTGGACCCTCCAGAAAAAGTTGTGGAAGCGGTCAGAAAAATTGCTGATGATGTTTCTCATGGCAGGCACGGTTACATGCAGAATGCCGGCTACAGTGAAACAAGAAGCGCAATGGCTCAAAAAGTTTCCGGGGAACAGAAAGTTACGCTTTGTGCAGAAAACATTGTAATGACTTGCGGGGCTGCCAGTGCCCTTAACTGTGTACTTAAAGCCGTTATATCTCCCGGCGATGAAGTTATTGTTCCTGCACCATTTTTTGCCGAATACCGTCATTATGTAAACAATTTTTCCGGTCGTCTGGTTGAAGTTCCTTCAAATGATGATTTTTCACTTAACATCGAAAAAATTAAATCTTCGCTTTCCGAAAAAACTGCGGCAATAATAATAAATACACCTAATAACCCTACAGGGAAAATTTACGGAAAATCTGAAATTGAATCTCTTTGCAGAATCCTTTCAGAACACGGTAAAACGACAGGCCGTTTTCCTTATCTTATCTGCGATGAACCTTACAGGGCAATTGTTTACGATAATGCAGAAATACCTCCTGTTTTCGGTTTATATTCCGAAAGCGTTGTTGTTTCTAGTTTTGCAAAAGATCTTTCTCTTCCAGGCGAAAGAATAGGTTATATAGCCGCAAATCCAAAAATGCAGGATTGCAGCGAGTTTATATCTGCCTGTACATTTGCCCTTAGAACTTTGGGTTTTGTTAATGCGCCGGCATTTTTTCAAAAAGTTGTAGCACAGTCTTGGGATGCCTCTGTTGATTATTCATCGTATAAAAAACGCCGCGACATTCTTATGAATATTCTTGATGAAGCAGGATTGGAATACTGCTATCCTCAGGGAGCGTTTTATCTTTTTGTAAAGGTACCGGAAAAATGGAATGGTGATGATGCAGCTTTTTGTGATCACCTTAAAAAGTTTCTTATACTTAGTGCTCCAGGCGGAAGTTTCGGTAAGAAAGGTTACTTCAGGCTTGCATATTGCGTAGCAGAAAGTACAATCGAAAATTCCCGGAATGCATTTATAAACGCCGTAAAATAAAGGAGGCTTTTCAATATGAAAATTTTAATGGTAAGTGCGGAAGCTGTTCCATTTGCAAAAACAGGTGGTCTTGCTGATGCCGTATCTGCTTTGGCCGGAAATTTAAGCAAAAGAAATCATGAAGTAAAAATCGTAATGCCGCGTTATTATAAAATAGACCGGCGCAAACTGACTAAGCTGGAAGGTCCTCTTGGTGTTCCTGTGGGTAACGGTCAGGAATGGACTGCGGTTTACACCACTTCTTTGCCAGGCTTTCCTAATGTTCAGGTATATTTTCTTGACCATGAACTTTGCTTTGGCCGGGATGGAGTTTACGGAACAAAATTTGAGCCTGATTTTTTTGATAATCCGTATCGTTTTTCGCTTTTATGTCATGGTGCCCTTCAGGTATGCAACAAACTGGGCTGGTTTCCAGATATTGTTCATGCTCATGACTGGAGTGCCGGTCTTGCACCTGTCCTTGTAAAACATGTTTGCCGGAGTCAGCCGAATTTTTCAAAGACCGCCAGTGTTTTTACAATTCATAACATGGGGTATCAGGGAGTTTATGGAAAAGAAAAATTTACAGATTTAGGAATTGACTGGAATTTGTATTATGGTGCCGGCTTTGAGCGTCATGGAGATATAAATTTCTTGCAGGCTGGAATTTCAAGTGCCGACATGGTAACTACAGTTTCTCCTACATACGCAAAGGAAATTCAAACTGTTGAAGGTGGATTTGGTCTTGACGGTCTTCTTCGTGTCCGAAACGATGTGGTACGGGGAATTGTAAATGGTGTAGACAGTGATGTATGGTCGCCTGAAACCGATAAACTTATTCCGGCAAATTATTCATCAAAATCAATGGAAGGTAAAAAACTCTGCAAAAAAACTCTGCAGCAGAAATTTGGTCTTCCTGTAGACGAAAATATTCCCGTAATCGGAATGATTGGTCGTCTTGTTTCTCAAAAAGGCATTGGGGAAGTTTTTGGTCCAGGTTATGGCTGTATGTATAGAATCTGTTCTTCCATGAAAGTTCAGGTTGTCCTTTTGGGAAGCGGCGAAAAATGGTGCGAAGATGAAATCAACTCCCTTCAATCCAGACTTCCTAATTTCCGGGCAAAAATTGGTTATAGCGAAGAATTAAGTCATCTTATTGAAGCCGGAAGCGATTTTTTCCTTATGCCAAGTCAATACGAGCCATGCGGATTAAATCAAATGTATTCTGAACTTTATGGAACTCTTCCGATTGTAAGAAAAACAGGTGGTCTTGCAGATACTGTACAGAACTATAACGAACAAACAGGAAGCGGAACAGGTTTTGTTTTTGAAAATCTTACACCGTCTGCAATTTTTGACACTGTAGGGTGGGCTGTTTATGCCTATTACAATAAAAAAGAGCATGTTAAAAAAATGATGCAGCGAGCCATGGAACAGGATTTTTCATGGACAAAAAGCTGCAAACTGTACGAAGATGTTTATATGGAAGCGTTAAAAAGAGGCTGTAATATAGGCATTTAATTCAAAAAATGTAGGAAACATTCTAAAATTTACGGAATGTTTTCTACAAACCAGTCTGGATTTACGGCCTTTGAATTCAACCTTATTTCCCAGTGAATATGAGGACCTGTAGCAAGACCTGTTGAACCGGAAAAGCCTATAAAATCACCTTTTTCAACAAAATCGCCTTCTTTAACTTTAAGGGAACTTAAATGATAGTAAAGTGAATAAAGTCCGGGAAAGTGTTCTATACAGATGCTCCATCCTGTTGAGTTTCTAAATTCGGCAAGAGCGACTTTTCCCCTTCCGCATGCAAAAATTTCAGTTCCTTCAGGGGCGCCCCAGTCAATTCCGTAGTGCAGGGAAGTGGAAGTTTTTCCATTTACATAACGGTATGTTCTTCTGTCTGCAAAAAAAGAAGTTCTTCTTGTTGCACTGGAAGGATATTGAAATCCATTTGTTTCAAATATGCTTTTTTCGTCTGAAGTTTCAAGAATTTTATTTAATGTGTTGATTTGAACCGTTCTTTTTCTGCTTGTATCTGTTTTTATAGCTGTATTTTTTTGATTAAGGGGAATTACTTCTTCAACAAATTTTTTTTCAATTAACTTTATGGGAAGAATAAGTTTTTTTTCTTTTTGAAATT
>CAMAFU010000200.1 GCA_945833725.1 uncultured Treponema sp. | reverse complement strand
AATAAAATACTTTCTATTACAATGAATGGTGAGGTTACATATTATTATTTAATTAAAAACCTGACCACAACTAATGTCAAACTGGTATTAAGGGAAAATAATCCTGCGGGTAAAAGTATGATTTTTTCAGATTCAATTTTATATAAATAAAATAGAGGCAAGCAGATGAATAGTTCAATTCCTTTATCTGAATTAAAAAACAAATAATACATTTTCTATTATTATGAAGGAAAACCAAAGCTATTAAAAAAAGATTCTGAAGGTCAACTTATGAGTAGCTTAGACAGGTTGAAAAACAAAGGGATAGATGCTTATTTAGCTGTCGATTTATTTAGTTTGGAGGTTATTTCATATAATTATAAAGAATTATCAATCGAAAAATCTTTACGAGAACCTTATATGATAATTGTAAAAACAAATGATTCAGTTATATTTCATAATATAGATAATAGACCATATTATGATGAGCCAGTTTTATTATCATGTGGTAGTTTTATATTAATAAATAGGAAAGAAAAAAAATACATTAGATACATAAGATAATCACATAACACAGCTTCAAAGCCGACAGGCGGTCAAGCCGCTCCACCGGTTAAGCAAATGTTATACGGACACCCCGCAACGCCCAACATCATCTTTCAATCTGATGTTTTTGCCTGAACCTCTGGAGGCACCCCCCCCCTAATTTTTTTCTCATTAATGTTGAAGACTCTGACAAAATTCACTGAATTGTAGATTAAACTGTTGATTTTCAATATAATAAGAAAAAACTCTGGAACCGTAATAATGCGGCATTTTTCCAGTTATATATTCGAGAGGACAAAAGTGTACAAGAGCGTTAATCCAAAACCAGATTTTCCTAAGCAGGAAGAAGAAATTTTAAAATTTTGGGAAGAAAACGATATTTTTAAAAAATCCATTTCCCAGAGAGAAGGTGCCGGAGACTTTGTTTTTTATGACGGTCCTCCCTTTGCAACAGGACTCCCACATTTCGGACATTTTATTCCTTCAACCATAAAAGACATTATTCCGCGCTACAAAACTATGAAAGGCATGAAAGTTGAGCGCCGTTTCGGTTGGGACTGTCACGGTCTCCCTGTAGAAAACCTTATCGAAAAAGATCTGGGAATCAATTCCAAACACGAAATCGAAGAATATGGAATAGACCGCTTTAACGAAAAATGTCGGGCTTCTGTATTACAATATACTTCAGAATGGCGTAAAACAATTACCCGTATGGGGCGTTGGGTTGATTTTGACAACGATTACAAAACCATGAATCCTGATTTTATGGAATCAATATGGTGGGTTTGCAAATCCTTGTGGGATAAAAATCTTATTTACGAAGGTCAGTATATTCTGCCGTATTGTCCGCGCTGTGCTACTGTTCTTTCTACTCACGAACTTGCTCAGGGGTATAAAGATGTTACGGACATGACAATTACAGTCCGCTTTAAAATTACAAAGGGGGCAGAATCGTTTGTGGATGAATCAATTACAGACGGTCATACATATTTTATAGCCTGGACAACTACTCCATGGACATTGCCTTCAAACCTCGGTCTTTGTATGGGACCGGACATCGACTATGTAAAAATCCTCGACAAAGCTTCCGGTGAGCATTATATTTTTGCACAGGCTCGTTTAGGCGCATACTACAAAAACGAAGATGATTACGAAATAATATATACGCGGAAAGGTCGGGATTTCCTTGGTGCAGAATACGAACCTCTTTTCCCTTATTTTGCTGATTTAAAAGACCCTGCCGTCTGTCAGGAAATTTCCGGTCAGAATTGCAGCAAGGGTGCTTTCCGTATGCTTAATGCGGATTATGTTTCAACGGAAGACGGTACTGGTATTGTTCACATTGCTCCAAGTTTTGGTGAAGAAGACAATAAGGTTTTCCGGGGCTCCGGCGTACCTAATGTTCAGCCTGTTGATGCCGAATGTAAATTTACTTCCGAGGTAAAAGATTATCAGGGGCGGTTTGTAAAAGACTGTGATTCAGATATTATTCAGCGCCTTAAACAGGAAGGCAAAATTGTAAAAAAAGAACAGCATCTTCACTCATATCCTCATTGCTGGCGGTGTTCCAGTCCTCTTATTTACAGGGGAATAAGTTCCTGGTTTGTAAAGGTTGCAGATCATCACGATTCTTTGTTAAAGGCAAATAGCCAGATAAAATGGCAGCCGTCTCACATTAAGGAAGGTCGGTTCGGAAAGTGGCTTGAAGGCAGCCGCGACTGGGCTGTAAGCAGAAACAGATACTGGGGTAATCCTATTCCAATCTGGAGGTGCGATAATCCTGAATGCCGTCAGTGCATCTGTGTAGGAAGCCGTCAGGAACTAAAGGAACTTTCCGGTATTTACCCTGAAGACCTGCACAAACAGTTTGTCGATAAAATAACTTTTGCCTGTTCAAAATGCGGTACAGGTACAATGCACCGTATTCCTGAAGTCTTTGACTGCTGGTTTGAATCCGGTTCCATGCCTTATGCCCAGCAGCATTATCCTTTTGAAAACAAAGAATATTTTGAAAAACATTTCCCTGCCGACTTTATTTCAGAAGGTCTGGATCAAACCCGCGGATGGTTTTACACCCTTACTATTCTTGCAAGTCATCTTTTTGACAAACCTGCATTCCAGAACTGTATAGTAAACGGACTTGTTCTGGCAGAAGACGGCCGTAAAATGTCAAAATCGCTTAAAAATTATACGGATCCTGTTGAAGCAATAAATAAATTCGGTGCCGATGCCCTTAGACTTTTCCTTACTCATTCAGCAGTTGTAAAGGCAGATGATTTGCGTTATTCCGACAACGGGGTAAGGGAAGTTCTTAAAAACATAATTATTCCAGTCTGGTCTGGCTACAACTTTTTTATAAGCTATGCCAATGTAGAAAATTACACTTGTACTGGAAAAATGTTTGAAACATGTCTTCCTGAAAATTCCATGGACAAATGGATTTTATCAGTTTCTCAAAAAATGATTGATGATGTTACAAAAGCGCTTGACGATTACGATTTAAGTTCTGCAATCGATCCTCTCATCAATTTTATTGACCAGCTTAACAACTGGTATATCCGCCGCTCAAGAAAGAGATTTTCAAGAACAGAAAACAGACAGGACACTATCGAAGCTTTTGAAACCCTTTATCTTGCCCTTAAAACATTCTGTCTTTGTGCAGCACCTTTTATTCCGTTTATTGCAGAAGAAATGTGGCAGAATCTTAAACTTAGCGACGATAAAGAATCTGTTCATCTTTGCGATTTCCCTGTTTACAACGAAAAATTCAGAAATGAAGAACTGGAATTCAAAATGAATACCGTTCAAAAAGCTGTATCTATGGGAAGAAGCCTTAGAAACCAGTTTAACTTAAAAAACCGCCAGCCTCTTGCCGCTGCAGAAATTGTTACAAGAAATCCAGAAGAAAAACGCGTTCTGGACGGTCTTTCCCTTAAAATCAAGGCCGGAGAAAC
>CAMAFU010000199.1 GCA_945833725.1 uncultured Treponema sp. | reverse complement strand
GATAGGCATGTCCAATTTCGTGGGCAAGAGTTATTACATCGCTGAATTTTCCGCTGAAATTCGTAAGGATTCTGCTTTCGTGGGTTAAAGGAAAATCTTCGTCGTAGGCACCCCCGACCTTTCCGCTGCGTATTTCTCCGTCAATCCAGTTTTCGGAAAATACTTTTTTGCAGAAAGTTCCCATGTCGTCGCTGAAGGCTGAAAATCTGGCCGTAATGTATTCTTCGGCTTCTTTAAATGACCAGTCTTTTGAGAGAATTCCTTCTTGAGAAGAGTCGTTTTTTGAAAGAGGGGCAAACAGATCGTAAAATGCCAGCCCCTTTTCCAGATTGCCCCGGGAGTCTAAAGTTGAACAGACAGTAAGGTTGTTGGCCCGTAAATATTTTGCCTTTGCCTGAAAATATTTTCTGAACAGGGGTAGGCTTTTTTCCACGGCTTTTAACATGGTCTGTAAAGTTTTTTTATTAATCCGATTTGAAAAAAGAGCCCGGTCTAAAGGCGTTTTCCATTTGCGTTTTTTATTAAGGTTTATGGTTTCGCCTTTTAAATTGTTAAGGCAGGCAGAAAGTGCAACAGAATTTGATTCCAAAAGGGAAAGTTCCTTAAGGTATGACTCCCGGCGTACAGAAGGATCTGCACTAAAAGCATCGTTTCTAAGTTCGTTAAAAGTCTTTCCAGTATCATCGTGGATTGTTGAAATAATCTGTTCCTGAAGGCGGCTCCAGGCATTTCCTCCAGTCTGCTGCAAAATTCCAGAAAGGTTTTCTTCTTTAGAAGAAAGTTTATGCTTTGAAAGGAGAAGTTTTTCTTCCAGAAGAAACCTTCTCTCCGATAATTGAGGAAAACGCTGAAAAAACTCGTCGATTTTTTTTGAATTTTTTACAAGGACAGCTGAAAAATCAGAATCAATTTTTTTTAACCGAAGACTTAATTCTTCAATTTTTGAAATATTGTTAAGAAACTGCTGGTTAGATGTATCTACAGAATAAGTTATATAACTGTATGCGTTTAAAGTCTGAAACAGAGATTTTACTCTGTCCTCTTCTTCTATGTAGCCTTTAAGCCAGAAAGAAAAATTAAACTGTCCGGAAGTTTTTAAAAGATTTTCAAGTTTTTCCATACCGATGGAAAATTCTTTTAATCCCTGATCATATTCCGGCGGATTAAGTGGAGAAAAAATTGAATCAAGATTCCAGTGAGGTATAAGCCTTTCATTCATGTTTTGATTTTATCATGAAAACGGAAAAAATTAAAACAGAAGAAGGCTGTCTGCACTGTTTTGTTATGCTAGAAAAACAGAAGTCCTGCAATGCCAAGGGGAATAAGATATGCCGCAAACCACTGGAGTTTTCCCCTGCGAATAAGTTTCATTAAAAATGAAAGAGCCAGATACCCGGAAACAAAGGCTGCCAGACATCCTGCAAAAACTTGAACAAATCCGACAGAAGAGGAAATTTTATCAAGATCCTTTAATTCCAGAACAAAAGCTCCCAGAATGGCAGGAATACTTACAATAAAAGAATATTCACCGGCCTGAGTTCTGCTTACCTTTGCAAGTTGGGCTCCTGCAATTGTGGAACCAGAACGGCTTATTCCAGGTAAAGTTCCGACTCCCTGCATAAGACCAATAAAAAGCCCCTGCTTTATGGAAATTCCTTTTTTTGAAACAGACGGATTTTCCGAAGAATCACCGAAAGGATTTTTAAGTGCAGATTTTTTTTCTATCCAGGAGCTGAACAGTAAAAGTGCGGCTGTTACAATAAAACCTGCACAGGTAAATTTTATGGAAAGTTCAGGAATAAATTTTCCTGTAAAAATTCCAATAACTGCCGTAACAACTGTAGATGCAATTATGGCAAGAATAGTTTTTCTGCCCGTTTCGTCGCTGCCGGTAAGAATATCGTCAGAATCCTGAAATTCCTTTGGCTGGCGGCGGAAAATCCACCTGAAAAGACAGGAAAAAAGCCGCCCGATTTTCTGCCTGAAAAAAATAACAACTGCAAGTAAAGTTGCAAGGTGAAGCATAACATCATAAAGAAGCGGAACATCTTCCAGGGAAAAAAGTTTTTGAGCCAAAGCAAGATGTCCGCTGGAACTTATAGGAAGGAATTCTGCAACTCCCTGAAGAATTCCAAGCAAAACCGATTGAATAACAGTCATAATAACTCCTGATAAAACCCCGCATCATATACTGTGCAGAATGGGTGAATAAGTTTGCGTAACAACTGGAGATAAAATTACACAGATGGAATTTTACACAGCAGCAGAGAAAAAAATCAACTGGTAAACAAAGTTTTATACCATTCAAAAAATAAATTTGTCCAGTTACCGGCAGGCGTTCCTTCAGCAAGAGAAAGACCGTGACTTCCAGTAGAAAAAAGATGATATTCAAAATTTACGCCGGATTTTCGCAGGGCCTGAGCCAAAAAAAGCGTATTTTCGGCAGGTACGGCAGAATCTTCCAAAGTGTGCCATAAAAAAACAGGAGGAAAATCTTTTGAAACAAGTTTTTCTGTTGAAACGACATCCCTCACATTTCCGGCAGCACAAAGAGAAAGAATGATTTTTTTATCGCTGTCCGTTAAATTTTCTGTTAAAGCAGAAATAGAACCTTCGTGGCAAAAATCTTTTTCGGCAGTAATAACCGGATAGCAAAGACAGAGACATTCAGGCTTTAAAAGAAGCGGATTTTCAGGATATTCTCCAGGCAAAAAATACTTTAAAAGGGAAGAATTCCAGTAAGAGCCTAAAAGAGAAGCAAGATGACCGCCGGCACTAAACCCGCAGACAATAATTTTTGAGTTTTTTATTTTCCAGACCTTTTCCATTTTGCGTATATAAAGCATTGCCCGGGCTAAATCCAAAAGTGGAGCAGGAAATTTAAATGGAGAAAGGGAATAATAAAGAATTCCGCAGGAAAACCCAGCTTCGTTGAATTTTAATGCAACAGATTCCTGTTCTTTTGAGCCGTAATGGTTATACCCTCCACCAGGAATAATAAGAACGAAGGGAGCAGTTTTATCTAAAAGATAAGGAACTAAAAAAGAGGTTGACGAACTGTTCAGTTCTATTTTTTTGTGATTCATACCTAAAATTATAAAAAGAATTTAAAAAACCAACAACACAAAAAATAAAAACAGCTGACTACACAAAAAAAGCCCGCCGCAAATAAAAAAAGGACCGCTAAAAGGAGGAGAAAATCGCGGTCCCATTTATGTGTTTTTCTTGCTGTTGGGTATAATATAGTTTAACAGGAAAAAACATTCAATCACTTTTAATAAAAAAATTATGAATTTTCACCAATATAACGGAATATTTATGAATATTTATGAAAACCATACAGTTTAATGCAGTTTTATAACAAAAATTCAAATACAATACACGCACCGCCACTTCTTTGCACATCTGATTTTCCTTTTAAACTTATAATGTGGGAGCCTTACGGGGCTTCCGCATTAGTTGATGAGAAAAATTGGGGCGCGAAGGAGCGAATGGTCAGGG
>CAMAFU010000198.1 GCA_945833725.1 uncultured Treponema sp. | reverse complement strand
TAATGTTTCCAAAGCGTATTTTACTTCAGAAGGTAAAAAAACTGCTTTAGAAAACATAACTTTTTCGCTGGATGAAGGAAGCCTTTCTGTAATCGGAGGTGAAAACGGTTCCGGGAAAAGCGTTTTAATGAACATAATTTCTGGTCTGGAAAAACCTGACAGCGGCAGCGTAATTACATCGGGACGCACCGGTCTTGTTTTTCAGGAGGCAGACACTCAGATTTTAGGCGAAACTGTAGAGGAGGATATTTCTTTTGGACCGGATAACCTTAATTTTTCAAAAGAAAAAAAAGAATCCGCAATAGAAAACGCCCTCGAAACTACAGCCTTAAGCGCAAAAAGAAACTACCCTGCCCGTTTTCTTTCCGGGGGAGAAAAAAGAAGGCTTGCCGTTGCAGGCATTATAGCCATGGATAATTCCATAATAATTTTTGACGAGCCTTATGCAAATTTGGATTTTGGCGGAGTTAAACAGGTAAATTCCCTTATAAAAAAACTTAAGGAACAGAAAAAGACTGTTATAATACTTACCCACGAACTTGAAAAATGCCTTGCCCTTGCAGATAATTTTATTGTTTTATTCAGGGGAAAAAAGGTTTTTGAAGGAAAACCTTCCGATGCCATTAAAGAAAATCTTGAACAGTGGAATATAAAAAATCCCCTTGCCCGATATGAAAAAATCGAAGATATGGTCTGGTAAAAAATGGACACAAAATATTCTGCTTTCAGTTTTAAAGACGGAAATACAGTTTTTCACAAAATACCTGCGTGGATAAAACTGATTTTTATTCCCGTTTTTAATGTTATAATTTTTTCCCTTGACTGGAAAACCGCACTTTTTTTTGCAGTCTTTCAGTTTTTTCTTATGCTTTTTTCAAAATTTACAGTAAGAGAACAGGCTGCAGACCTTGTTCCTGTTCTATGGTACGGAATTTTGATTTATGCGCTGGAATTTTTTACAGAATTCTTTACAAATTTTAACTCACAGGGAATAATTCACGCTTTTTTATGGGGAATAAAAAAATCACTGAGAAATGAAAAAAATTTTTCCGTATTCATAAAATTTTTTGCCTGCACGCAAAGTGCCTCCCTTATGTTTAAAACATCTACTTCATTAAGCATACGAAAGGGAATTGAAATTATAGAACGCAAAATAAGGCTTATTCTGCCTGTAAAAAAAGAGTGTTCTTTGGCTCCAATGATTTCAATGTTCATAAATTTTATTCCCGGCGTTTTTAAACTTTGGAATGAACTGAAAAGAGCATGGATTGCCAGAGGCGGAAAAGCAAACCTTAAAATGTTTCTAAAAATTTTTCCATCGCTGTTTTTTCTAGGTCTTAAAAATGCCTGCGACACAGCAAAGGCCATTACTGCAAGAACTAAAAAATAAAGGAATAATTCCTGCGTTTTTTGCCTTCATTGTGTAAGAATTTAAAATATTATATTATTTTCTGAAAAAGCGCATATTTTCTTGAAGTGCGCTAAAAATGCGTTAGGGATTGCAGGGGCGCGAAGCGTTGGTAAGCAGTTTGCTGCGTCCAATGGAGCGACAGCGGAACCCCGGAAAGCCCGGCCCGAGCGGAAGCGAGGGAAACGCCCAATATATAAAGGAGTTTTGCAAATGGCAGACACTATGCATGCTTTGGAAAAAAATCCAAATTGGAAAGGCCGTCGTGGACCTGTTGTTCTTGTGATTATGGACGGTGTTGGTTACGGAAAATATGAAGAAGGCGATGCTGTAAAGGCTTCTAAAATGAAGTACTTGGATTGGTTTACGGCTAATTGTCCGCACACGAAATTGAAGGCTCACGGAACTGCTGTAGGGCTTCCTAGTGATGACGACATGGGTAACAGCGAAGTTGGTCACAATGCTATTGGTTGTGGTCGTGTTTTTGCTCAGGGTGCTAAGCTTGTCGGTGAATCTATTTCTTCTGGCTCTATGTTTGAAGGTGCAACATGGAAAAAGCTTGTAAAAAATGTTCTGGATAAGGGAACTGCTTTCCACTTAATTGGTCTTGTTTCTGACGGTAACGTTCACTCGCACATTGACCACCTTAAGGCTATGGTAACTCAGGCTCACAAAGAAGGAATCAAAACTTTGCGCGTTCATGCTCTGCTTGACGGCCGCGATGTTCCTCCTACCTCTGCTCTTGAATATTTTGAACCTCTTGAAAAATTCCTTGCTGAATTCAGCGATGTTGACTACCAGATTGCTTCTGGTGGCGGCCGTATGTACATTACAATGGACCGCTACGGTGCTGACTGGTCTATGGTAGAACGCGGATGGCACGCTCATGTTTTGGCTGACGGCCGCCAGTTTGCTTCTGCTACTGAAGCCATCAACACTTACAGAAACGAAAATGCAGGTCTTTTGGACCAGGATATGCACGAATTTGTTGTTGCAAAAGACGGAAAACCTGTCGGCCCGATTGTTGACGGCGACAGTGTAATTTTCTTCAACTTCCGCGGTGACCGTTCGCTTGAAATCACTGCTGCATTCGAAGAAGATGATTTTGCTCACTTTGACCGCGTACGCCGCCCTGCTGTTGAATATGCCGGAATGATGGAATACGACGGCGACAATCACAAGCCTGCTCAGTTCCTTGTTAATCCTCCGAGCATTGACCGCACGATGGGCGAATATCTTACAAAATCTGGCGTTCACCTGATGGCTATTTCTGAAACTCAAAAATATGGTCATGTAACATACTTCTTTAATGGTAACCGCCCGGGCGAGTTCGACAAAAATCTTGAAACTTATGTGGAAATTCCTTCTGATGTAGTTCCTTTTGAACAGCGTCCTTGGATGAAATGTGCTGAAATCACAGACAAAGTTATCGAAGCTATTGAAAGCGGCAAATATGACCACATCCGCTTGAACTATCCAAACGGCGATATGGTTGGTCACACTGGAGTTTTCAACGCTGTATGCTGTTCTATGGAAGGAATGGATTTGCAGCTGGGTCGTCTTAAGGCTGCAATCGAAAAAGCCGGCGGAATCTTGTGTCTTACAGCCGACCACGGAAACAGTGACGATATGTACGAGCACAAAAAAGACGGTTCTGTTGCAATGGGAGCCGACGGCGAGCCAAAACCAAAAACTTCGCACAGCTTGAACCCGGTTCCAGGAATCATCTACGACCCTGAATACAAAGGCGAATATGACTTGACTTTGAACGAAGGTCTTGGTATTTCAAGTTGGCCAAGCACTTTGATGATGTTGATGGGATTTGTTCCACCAAGTGATTATGATAAATCAATGATTAATTTTAAATAAGGTTTATTGTCACACGGATTTGTTCAGGACTAACGTCCTTCACTTTGTTATGAGTGGAGGGCGTTTTTTTTAGTATTCATCAAGAAAATCTACAAATTCAGATTCTCCTTTCTTTCGTCTTTTTATCGAATCAATTGTCTGGGGATTTTTTAATTCATTGCCTTTTAAAAGTGTATTTGGTCTGCATTTTGGCAATGCAATAAATCCTAATGTAAAAGAATTTTCAGAAA
>CAMAFU010000197.1 GCA_945833725.1 uncultured Treponema sp. | reverse complement strand
CCGCTAACGCGGTGTTTTTATGGGAGTAAAAATGAAAATAATAACAGAATTAAAAGTCCGCCCTTACGAGTGCGATTCATACAATCATGTAAACAACGCCGTATACTTAAACTATCTGGAAACAGCAAGAATGGACTATCTTGAAAAAATCGGATTTGATTACGACGGAATTGTAAAGGCAGGATATTACCTTTATGTAACCCATGTAGATATTTCCTACAAATTTTCAGCCCTAATGCACGAAGAATTAAAAATTGAAACATGGCCAAAAAAACTTGGAGCCGCCTCCGGTGTAATGCACCAGATAATAAGGAAGCCAGACGGCTCTGTAAGTGCAGAAGCCGATGTAACATGGGCCTGCGTAAATAAAGATGCAAAACTGTCGAAAATCCCGGAAAGTTTTATTGTAGACGGCTTAAAACCCGACGAAGCGTAGATTTGCATATTTTGCAAAAATAAGGGGCCGCCAAAAATAGACAGCCCCATATTCTGCCAGCAAAAAAACAGCTAATTTCTTATTGAATAAACAACAGTCGTTACAACGCGTACATTTTTCTTGTCTTCTAGGCCGGTTGCCGCATTATCTATAGAAAACAACCCCTGTGTTGCATTCATAATTTTTCCGACCTTGCTGCCGGAATCTCTTGCAAACTGCTCTGCCGCAAGTCTGGCATTTTTTGTAGCCTGTGCAATCATTTCGGGCTTAATCTCGTTTAAACCGTTAAATTCGTAAGAAACACGGTTATCGTATTCATTGCACACAGAAACACCTTTTCCAATAAGCTCAAGAGTTTTACTGGAAGCCTCTTTTACCGCAGAAATTTTCGAAGACCGCACAAGAATGTTGTTTTTGGAAATATACTGGTAAATTCGTCTGTTAGGATCAACATACAAACTCATTGAAGCATCGTTAACTTCTGGCGATAGAATAGAAAAATCGCTTTCATCAAGACCGTTTTCTTTTAAAAAAGCACAGACAATTTCCGTTTGCCTTAAAACTTCCTTTTTTAAAAGAGGCAGGTCATTTCCACCAACACTGAAAGAAAGTTTCCAGACAGCAGTATCAGCATCAACTTCCCTTTCCGCCAGCCCCCTTACACTAACAGTCCGGGGATTTTTTGCAATCTGCCCCAACCCGGCACTTAAAATTCCGCAGCCAATTAAAAAAGTTACACAAACAAGTGCAGCAACCGACATTTTCTTTTCCATAAAGTCCTCCAGTACAATAAAATTTACACAAAATTCCGCTCAAAATACTATTATAATAAACAAAACAGACAGTAAAAAGTTTCATTATATGGGGCTTCCGGCAGCAAAGCTGCCGTCGGTTGTTCCAGGGTTCCGCGACAAAGCGCTCCATTGGACAAAAAGAGTCGTGCAAAAACTGCACGACTCTTTTTGTCCAACAGCCTTCGGCTGCCCTTCCATAACCTAAGCCGAAATAAACCACTCCATAAAATACGTCTGGTCAAGGCACGCTATCGCTCAGGGCCTTGACTCAGCCGTTTTTAAGGTTTGTAATAAACCTCAAATAAAAAAGTCCTCCATAACAGGTATGGAAGACTTTGAAGTTTTTAATTAAACTTTTAACAGGAACTAGAAATCTTTTTTTTCTGACTTGCGTCTTTTGTTAAGAAGTTTGCGTTCCAAAGTTGTTTTTTTCTGGTGATTTGTGGCAGAAGGTTTTACAAAATATTCACGCTTTTTGTATTCGCGGATAATGCCTTCTTTTTCGACCATTCTCTTAAAGCGTTTAATTGCTTTTTCAAGGTTTTCTGAATCGTCAACTACGATTGTTGCCATGCTTAATTCACCTCCTTTCCCCGGTGTTCCGGTAAGTTTTTTAAGTTTATAGAAAAAATACTTTTATTTCAATGATATTTTTAAGAATTATAAGAATTTTTTCGCTGCCAGGCATCCTCAATCAGGTAAGGTGCTTCAAAGAAGGAAAAGGTTTAGTCGGAGATTGTATTACTCATAACCTATCAAATCGCTCATTCCAATCCCAGTCAAACTGAATTACAAAGTCAGAATTAAAATCTTTTTCATAGCACTTCAATTCTGTGGAATATGTTTGAATGTGTATTGATTTGCGTTCCTTGTCAAAAGTCAGAAGCCTTAACCAGCCGTCTCCGCCATAATACTTATATTTTTGTTTATCCTTATCATTTAAAAGCGAATTTCTAAATTGATAATCAGATAAAAGAGAATACACTTTGTTTCCATTTTCATTCAAATCAGTTCTGGCATTTTCAGAATCGTTTCCAACTGCATAATGCCCGCAAAGTACAAGAAAAATCTGATTATGTTTTTTTATGAACGAATCCATGATGTCTTTTGGATTTAAACCGCCATCTAAAAGCCTATAACCACCAAACGAAAAGGCAGCATTACCAGGAGCATTTTTATCATATTCCGTACTTAAAAACTCATGTGTACAAACAATAGTCGGATTTTTATGTAAAGAAAGAATGGTTTGTGCCCAATCCAAAACATCTTGAGATGGCTCAACCTCAAGACCAAGTATAAGAAAATCTTCATCACCAATTGAAAGAATTTGCCATGAATTCATGCCACCATTGTATGAGCCTCCATACCACTCCTTATCCTTAAAATGCTTGCTTTCAGGACCGAAAAAAGTTGTAAAATATTTACAACCGCGTATTCTCTGCTTCGGTGATTCTTTTAAATTTTCAGATTCATCATAATCATGGTTACCCGGTATCACCATAAACGGAATAATATCATCAAGAAGACTGAAACCGGCATCTGATACAATCCATTCCATTAGCTGATATGAATAATTATTTACAACATCACCCAAATGAATGGCATAAGATATAGTTCCTCCTTTTTTCAAAGAATTATCTGCTATATACTGCATCTGCCTGTAATAAATTTCAGGAAAATTATAATCAGACTTTAAAAGTCTGTAATCAACATAGCTTTGTGTATCTGGAATAACAGCAATCGTAAATTCTTTTGCACAGCAGATTGCAAAACTCAAAAAAACAAAAAAAATAGAGAAATATCTTTTAATCCCATTCACCTCTTTAAGTATCCTTTGAAATTAGCACCCATTTTCACAGCAAGCCACAATAAAAAACGATAAATAAACATATATGCACACAAAATTACAGGAAGGATATTGCACATACCGAAATACATAAGTGCAACAGAAATCACAAGCAGAATCAGAGTTGCCCATACACGGAATACAGGTATTTTTTGAATATCATATTTGATGACATATTTTCTGAAAAATCGGTTCACATTGCTTTCTTCGCCATAGTGTGCCTTGTATTCCAATGTGCGAACAAGAGGAAAAACAAAAATACATGCGAGAATGACACTAAAATTTATTCTTTCTGAAAAACAAAAAACAAGTGCTGAGTATTTAAGTATACTTAAAAATAAATAGATGAATTGTGTTATGCGTCCGCCACGCACACTGTTATACAAAAAGAAAACCGCCATACACAAACTTTCTTCCACAGAAAATAAAATCA
>CAMAFU010000196.1 GCA_945833725.1 uncultured Treponema sp. | reverse complement strand
TGTAATTCAGGTTATTTTCATAAAATGCAGAAAATGATATTATGTTAATGGCGTTTTTTCGCCGGTAATTTTGTTTTTTACGGCCTTTTTGGTGCTATGTCTGCCTTTTTTGCAGCTGTCCGCTCCATTTTTACGGCCTATTTTTTTTCGAGGTGTGTTATGGCTTATCCTTTTCAGAATATTGAGCCTAAGTGGCAGAAATATTGGGACGAAAACAAGACTTTCTGCGTATCAGAAGATGAATCTTTTCCTAAAGAAAAACGCCGCTATGTGCTGGATATGTTTCCTTATCCTAGCGGTGCCGGTCTTCATGTAGGTCATCCTGAAGGATACACTGCTACAGACATTTACTGCCGCTACCTTAGAATGAACGGCTTCAATGTTCTTCATCCAATGGGATACGATGCTTTCGGTCTTCCTGCAGAAAACTACGCCATTAAAACTGGTACTCATCCTGCTGCAACTACTTTTAATAATATAGAACACTTTACGCAGCAGATTAAGGCCCTTGGTTTTTCCTACGACTGGGACCGGGAAATAAAAACATGTACTCCCGACTATTATAAATGGACTCAATGGATTTTTCTTCAGCTTTACAAAAAAGGTCTTGCCTACGAAGCCCAGACTCCAATTAACTGGTGTCCTTCCTGTCTTACAGGTCTTGCCAACGAAGAAGTAAAAGAAGGTCACTGCGACCGCTGTGGTGCTCAGGTAACCCACAAAGTTATACGACAGTGGATTCTAAAAATTACAGCCTATGCTGAGCGTCTTTTGGAAGATTTAGATGGTTTGGACTGGCCTGAAAGCGTAAAAACAATGCAGCGTAACTGGATTGGTAAATCTGAAGGTGCCGAAGTTAATTTTGCCATTGCCGATAAAGACGGAAATGCCACCGGTGACTGTCTTACTGTTTACACTACACGATGTGACACGCTTTTTGGTGCAACTTACATGGTTGTTTCTCCTGAACATCCTCTTGTAGAAAAATTAACTTCTCCCCAGCAAAAAGAAGCTGTTGAAAAATACCGGGAAGAAGCTGCAAAAAAATCTGACCTGGAGCGTACAGATCTTGCAAAAACAAAAACCGGCGTATTTTCTGGAAGTTATGCCATAAATCCTGTAAACAATACCCTTATTCCTGTTTGGGTTGCTGATTATGTTCTTATTTCTTACGGAACTGGCGCCATTATGGCTGTTCCTGCCCACGATACCAGAGACTGGGAGTTTGCAAAAAAATTCAATCTGCCTATAATCGAAGTTCTTAAAAGTGATGTTGATGTTCAGCAGCAGGCTTGGACTGAAGACGGCATTCATGTAAATTCCGGTTTTTTGAACGGTCTTAACAAAAAAGATGCAATTCAGAAAATGCTTGAATTCCTCGAAGATAAGAAAATCGGCAGAAAAGCCGTAAACTATAAACTTCGTGACTGGGTTTTCAGCCGCCAGCGTTACTGGGGTGAACCTATTCCTCTTGTACACTGTCCTGAATGTGGAACTGTTCCTGTACCAGAAGACCAACTTCCTCTGGAACTTCCTGCCGTAAAAACATATCAGCCTACTGGTACTGGCGAATCGCCTCTTGCTGGTATTGATGAATGGGTAAACTGCAAATGTCCTGTTTGTGGAAAATCTGCCCGTCGGGAAACAAATACAATGCCTCAGTGGGCCGGAAGCTGCTGGTATTATTTGCGCTATCTTGATCCTTCAAATGCTGAAAGTTTTGCAGACAAAAGTAAAATTGACTACTGGATGCCTGTTGATTTGTATGTAGGTGGTGCTGAACATGCTGTCCTTCACCTTCTCTACGCCCGTTTCTGGCACAAAGTTCTTTACGACTGCTCTCTTGTCAACACAAAAGAACCTTTTCAGCGTCTTGTTAATCAGGGAATGATTACTTCCTTTGCCTACCAGCGGAAATCAAAATCTCTTGTTGCTATAGATGCTGTAGAAGAAAAAGACGGAAAATTCTTTGCTAAAGACGATGGGGAAGAGTTGGAGCGCGTTGTTGCAAAAATGTCTAAATCCCTCAAAAATGTAGTTAATCCTGACGAAATGATTAAAACTTACGGTGCCGATTCTGTGCGCATGTACGAAATGTTTATGGGGCCTCTTACAGTTTCTAAACCATGGAATACACAGGGGTTAATTGGTGTAAACCGTTTTCTGGACAGAATATGGGCTTTGTCTGAAAAACCCATGAAAGACATTGACATTACAGGAAATTTGGAACAGCCTCTTTGCGACCTTAGAAAAACTTATGCAAAAACTGTAAAAAAAGTAACAAAAGACACAGAAAATCTGGATTTTAATGTTGCAATTTCTCAAATGATGATTTTTGTAAATGAGGCTTCTAAACTTGAATTCATTCCAAAAGCCATTTGGGAAGGTTTTGTACTTATGTTAAGTCCTTACGCTCCTCATCTTGGCGAAGAGCTGTGGCAGAAACTGGGACACACAAAAACAATTGCCTACGAAAGCTGGCCTGTATTTGATGAATCGTTCTGTGTTGAAGACACAAAAGAAATTGTCGTAAGTGTCAACGGCAAAGTTCGGGATAAATTTACCGCTGCAAAAGATACTCCAAAAGAAGATCTGGAAGCAATGGCCAAAGAAACTGAAGGATTTAAGAAATTCAGCGAAGGCAAGCAGATTGTTAAGGTTATTGTTGTTCCAAATAAACTGGTAAATATTGTCGTAAAATAAATATACGGAGAAAAGATATTTATGTTTGACGGTCAATTATTGTTTTTTGCACTTAAAGTTCTCCTTACAACTGTCGCAGCATTTTGTGCAATTCTTCTGCTTAATAAAACCAGGGACAGCAGCTGCCTCTGTTTTATTGCAGGTATTATAATTGATTACGCCGGTCAGATTTATGCCCTGCTTGTAAAACTTAAAATTTTCTTTTCTCCTGCGGCTATGGGCGGCAAAACAGGAAAACTTCTTTTCATCATTTTGGAAAGTTTTTTCAGTTTTGCCCCCATATGTCTTTTTACTGCCGGAATTTTAATTATGCTTTACAGGCATAAAACTTCTCGAGGAAAAAAATTTGACCGCTAACCAATATTGGAATGAATATTTGTCTTCTACAGGAAAATCCAGTCAGGACTATGTGTTTTCCGGAGAACTTTGTTTCGAAGACAGAGGAGTTACTGGCACTCAGCAGGCTTTTCTTATTCAACAGGGAAAAAAATGCTGCTGCTTTACGCCTTTTGAAAGTTTTCAGATAAATATGGAAATGCTCCCCATTACAGGCGAAGTTTACATCGTAGAAGATAAAAACGAAAATCCCCTTTGCATTATAGAAGTTGATGATGTTATTGTTCTGCCTTTTAAAGACATTACCTGGGAAATGGCAAAGCAGGAAGGTGAAGATCTGGATTTTGCCCAATGGAAAGAACGACAGTTTGAATACATGAAAGAAGAAGCCGATTTATGCGGTTTTGATTTTTCCCCGGACAGCAAAGTCGTTTTTGAACATTTTCACCTTATTTATAAATAATTTTTCTTTTTGCC
>CAMAFU010000195.1 GCA_945833725.1 uncultured Treponema sp. | reverse complement strand
AAGCGGAACCCCGGAAAGCTCGGTTTTTGCGGTTATTACCGCAAAAATTCGCCCGAAAATATGACAGTTTTTTTGAAAAGATTTATAATGTTTTTATTGTTCGAGGTATTTTATGAATGGTTATGAAAAAACGGCTGTTCTGTTTGGTGAATTGGGGGCTGGTGCTTGCGAAGAGGTGCTGGGCAAACTTAATTTATCGACGGCTCAGATTAAAAAAATTCAGAAGGCTATGAGGAAAATAAGGAATTATGGGGAAAAGGCCTATAATCCGAACGACAGTTTTCAGGTTAAAAGGGAGCTGGAGGTGCTGGAAGAATTAAAAGAATTTGGAGAATTTCGTAAAATTTATAAAGAAGTGCCTCATGACGGGCTCATTAAAACTACGGAATCGGCTCAGGAAAGAATTAAAAATGCCTTTAGCGAAAATCCGGAAAGTATTGCCAGGGCATTGAGCAAGTGGCTTTCGGAGGAATAAAAAAAGGCTGCCATTTTTAGACAGCCTTATTGCCGGACTACCGCTTATTTTGCTGTTTTTTTGCAGTTTCTTTTTGCAGGTGCTTTTTTTGCGGCAGGTTTTTCAAGGTCTTTTTCGGTAGGGATGCAGATTACAACTGAGTTGTCGGTGTTGGAGAAAGGTGCCGGAATGTATTTATCTGCTTTCCAGTCGTTTTCCCAGCGGCTGCCGTCGAGAAGGTATCTGTACTGATATTCTTTTCCTGCTTCTAATTCTAATGTTACGGAGAAAGAACCGTCTTTTGCTTTTTTAAGAGGTGTTTCTGTGCTGCTCCATGAATTAAAATCGCCGGCAATGCTTATGTTTTGTGCACCGCGGGTTGCTTCCTTTTCTACGATAAATGTTACTTTACAAATTTTTGCATCTGGTGAATAAGCCTTTTTAAGTGCCATAAAATGCCTCCAATTATTAAATTTGTGTTATGGAAGTATAATATATTTAAGAGAAAATGTCGAGAAAATTTAAGATTTTATCAGTGGCGTTTGCTCAGTGGCTTTTGCCTTGACGGTTTTGCTTGTATAAGTTTTTACAAAAGAATATAATCTGTCTTGAAAATTTATTATCCGCCGATTTATCCAAATTGCAGAGCGGAGTTCGGTTTCTGATAACCGATAAATCTTGCTAAACAGGAGGCTCAATATGAGTTCTGTCTTGCCAAAAAATCATTATTTATTTACTTCTGAATCTGTCAGCGAAGGTCATCCTGACAAATTGTGTGATCAAATTTCCGATGCTATTCTTGATGCTTGTCTTGAAGCAGATCCTTCTTCTCATGTTGCCTGCGAAACTTTTGCAACTACAGGACTTGTAATGGTTGGCGGGGAAATTACTACTAAGGCTGTTCTTGATGTTCAGAAAATTGCTAGAGATGTGGTCAGGGATATTGGCTATACTAACGAGGCTTTTGGAATTTCGGCTGATTCTATGGCTGTAATGAACTTGATTCACACTCAATCCCCGGATATTAACCAGGGTGTTGTTGGTAAAGGTCTGGAAGAATTTTCTGGAATGCAGGGTGCTGGAGACCAGGGAATTATGTTTGGGTTCGCCACAAACGAAACTCCGGAGTTTATGCCGGCTCCTCTTGTTTTTGCCCATAAAATTCTTCGTAAGGCTGCGGAACTTAGAAAATCAGGGGCAATTAAATGGCTTAGGCCGGATTCTAAATCGCAGGTTACTGTGGAGTACGATGAAAACAATAAACCTGTAAGAATTAATGCCGTTGTTGTAAGTCATCAGCATGATGATGATGTGGACTATGATACAATTAAAAAAACAATCATAAACGAAATTGTTGTGCCTGTTTTAAAGCCCACAGGTCTTTTAGACGATAAAACTGATTTTTACATTAATCCTACTGGCCGTTTTGTTGTGGGCGGTCCTCACGGAGATTCCGGGCTTACTGGTCGAAAAATTATTGTTGATACTTACGGCGGAATGGGGCGGCACGGTGGAGGTGCTTTTTCTGGTAAAGATCCTTCCAAGGTTGACCGGTCTGCTGCTTACATGGCCCGCTACATTGCAAAAAATATTGTGGCTTCCGGCTTGGCCGACAGAGCAGAAATTCAGCTTTCTTATGCTATTGGCGTGCCTTACCCTGTTTCTACAATGGTAAATACTTTTGGTACTGGAAAAGTTTGCGACCAGAAAATTACGGAAGCTGTAGAAAAGGTTTTTGACTGCACTCCTGCTGGCATTGAAAAAGCTTTGGATTTACGGAAGCCTGTTTACCGTAAAACTGTTAATTACGGTCATTTTGGTCGGGACGGTTTTTCGTGGGAAAAAACAGACAGAACGGAAGATTTGTTAAAGGCTGTAAAAGAATAAATTTTACAGACAGTTTTTGTTGATTTTATGCCGCAGGTTAATTTAAAAAAAGATGATGTTCGGGCAAGGGCGCATTATTTTGCTGCTTTTGTCGGCGGCTTTTTGGGCATTTTTCCTCTTTTGTCCAGTGCTGGCGTTTTTGGGTCGGCTCAGACGGTTAATTTAATTGAATGGATTTTTTCTTTTTTGCGGCTTGATTCCAAAGGCGTTTTTTTCTATGGAATTGGTGTTTTTTTGTATGCATTTGCCGTTTTTCTTGCAACAATAGTTAATCGGCGGTGCAAGATTGATTTGCGGTATTTTAGCATTTTTATTGACGGGATGGCCGCTTTTGTAATGTGGAAAATGCCTGAAGTTTTGCCGGAAAATGTTTCTGGGGTTGTGTATCTTTATCCGAATTTTTTCGCAATGGCTTTTCAATGGTGTGCTTTTGGTGGTGCCTACGGTTTTGTAAGTTCTACAATTTTTTCTACAAACAATTTAAGGCAGGCTGTTTCTTCTTTTACTGAAGTTTTTTGCAACGGTAAAAGGGAATTTATGCTTAAGGCAAAATTTTTTTCTATTACCATTCTGTTTTTTCATATTGGTGTGGCTTTTTCCTTTGTGCTGAACAGATTTTTTGGGAACGGTGCCTTTCTTTTTGTGTTTCTGCCTTTGACGGCGGTATTTTTTACGGTAAGGAAAGAAAATGGAATCGAAAATTAAACTTCTTGATAGTGAAAAAATTGTTCTTGTTATGGAGCGGTTTAAAAAGAATATGCCAGAACCTAAATCGGAACTGGAATGGTCGTCGCCGTTTACTCTTTTAGTGGCTGTTGTTCTTTCGGCACAGGCTACGGATAAATCTGTTAATAAAGTAACGAGGGAACTTTTTAAAGTTGCCGACACGCCGGAAAAAATTCTTGCCATGGGTGAAGAAAATCTTGCTCAGGCAATTAAGTCTATAGGGCTTTACCGTTCAAAAGCGGCGCATATTATTCTTTTGTGCCGGCGGTTAATTGATGAGTTTGGAGGTGTTGTTCCCGACACAAGGGAGGAACTTATGAGTTTGTCGGGAGTTGGCCGCAAAACTGCAAATGTTGTCCTTAATGTTGTGTGGAACAAAAGCGTTATGCCTGTAGATACCCATATTTTGCGGATTGCGCCGAAGATTGGGCTGGGGGAAGGCAAAACGCCTGAACTTCTCGAAAAAAGCCTTGTTTCCAGAATCCCGGAAGAATATATGAATCACGCCCACCACTGGCTTATTTTGCACGG
>CAMAFU010000194.1 GCA_945833725.1 uncultured Treponema sp. | reverse complement strand
GGCAGCCACTGGACTGAGCGAAGCGAGGGAAGCGGCTGGAGCGATAGCGGAACCCCGAATAGCCTGATTTTTGTTTGCTTTGGCTCCTGAGATTGCCGAAGGAGTCGAAGCAAGCAAAAAGCCACCCAACAAATCAATAATTCACAATTGTAAACAAATTTAAGGGAGTATAAAATGAAAAATAGTTTTAAAAAATGGTTTTCCGTTTTTTTTGTTTTTTCGGTGATTTGTGCAGGAATTTTTGCATCCCCGATTAAAATTAAAAATGGGTATAAGGACTTAAATTGGGGAACAACCGTTAAGGATGCACAGAAAAAAGGTTACAAACTTTCATTGCTATCTGGTGAAGAAGCAAAAATGTTTCAAAATCAGTTTTCTGAAAAAGTTGATGTTTACTATGTAAAAGCTACTGAAAAAAATCTCAGCCTTCTTGTATTTGTCTACTACAAAGAAAAACTGTTTTGTGTATGTGAATCTCTTGAAGGAAAAAATTTCAATTTGCAGACCTTAAAATCTCGTTATGGCGATAAAATTGTTCCAGCAGGGGATAGCGAAAATCAGTATTTTGTTCTTGATGATGGAAATAATTTGATAGCGACATTAACTTTAACTGGAAACACAAATGTTTTAGCTTTTATTGTTGATACTAGTGTATATGAAAAACTTCTGCCTGAAACAGCGGACAATTCGGCAGGAGCTGGCAATTCTTCGGATTTTGTAAAGCAGTTTGACGGTCTTGCACAAAAATTGCTTCAAGATGCGAAAAAAGGTGAAAAAGCATCTTATGCGTTTTTGGATTTTTCGACAGATGACAAAAATTCTGTAGTTGAAAAATACATTACCGACGCCCTTACGGAAGCTGTTTTTAATACGGGAAAGGTAAAAATCATAGAAAGGGACAATCTTGAAAAAATCATAAACGAACAAAAATTGCAGTCTTCCGGGCTTGTAAACGAAAGCCAGGCTGCAAATATCGGTAACATTGCCGGCGTGGAATATGTCTGCTACGGAACAATCAAGGAAATCGAAAACGGCTACACTGTAAGTGTCAGGGTTGTAGATGTAGAAAGCGGTGAAATTTGTGCCATGAGCCGAGCAAACATTACAAAAGATGCGTACCTTGCAGGAATTGCCAGCGGAAATTCTGGTTCTTCAAAGAAATCTTCGCCATCAGCAGCAGCTAAAAAAACGCAGAACAGTTTGTGGGTTTGCCAGACCAGCAGAAACGAGTTTGACGGCTACACAACTTACACTTTCATATTAAAAGGTCCTCAGAATGAATATCTTTTTATGGGGTATGATAAAAACGATGTTCCTTCTAAATCTCTTGTAAGAGCTGGTGTAAACTGGGGAAGTACGGGAAATTGGGATTATGATAAAATTATAGGAACTTATGATTTCAAAACAGAAAATAAAGGAACTGTTTCAAAAAACTTTAGGTATGCAAGCTGGTCAAAAGATACAGGCTGGAAAGACGGAAAAAACTGGTTTTATTTTTCTTACAACAAAGGCGAAAGTGCACGATTTTTCATAAATCTTTTTGAAGACAATAATTATCTTACAATAAGACATGATGGCAATGTACGCCGTTTTCAGACAATGGGATTTTGGGAAACTGTAGAAGCAAACGGATTAACAAAACAGGAAATCTTTGATGCCATCGGTAACGAAGAATTCTAGAAGGCGAGGCGACTGAAATGAAAAAAACAACACTCAAAAAATCGTTTTTCTTTCTTGCGGCAGTGCTTTGTGGTTTTTTGCAGACGGGCTGTTTGTCTACAAGCTATCCAGTTTTTATAAACAAGAAAGTTGAAGTTCCATTTTCCGGAACAATGGACACCCGTTTTGGCTATGAAGACCTTTATTGGGGAATGACTTTTGATGATGCATCAAAACTTGAAGGATATCCGATAGTAAAAGTCCGGAAAGACTATGGTTCTGGTCCTTTTACAATATATTTTTACGGAACTATATATAAAAGTTATGACGGTAGTCTTAGTCCAGAATATTATGGTCATGGCAATGTGAATTCTACCCGGCTGCTTTTTAATAAAGACCGTCTTTACAAAGTTGTTGATGTACTGGAAACAGCAAATCCTTCCCTGGAATACCTGCATGAGCGTTACGGTGATTTTTCTGACGAAAATGTTGTTTCCAGGTTTAAAGATTCAGAAAACTTAGCTGCAATCTATACAAACGCAAATCTTTTTACAGACGGAAAAACAATGTCTCTTCAGATTGAGATTGATGCAAAAGGCTTTACAAAAGTGTTTATGACAGCACCATACACAGAGCGGACACTTTTTTCAAACCAGGATGTTGCAAATTACCTGAACGGAAAAGAAAAACTTCCTGCAAACAAATGGTATATGCTGGGTTCAACAGACGGAAAAAATAAAGAATACGATTTAATCTTTCTGAACAGAAACGAAGACAGCAATTATGCCGTAATTTATTACAAAAAAAATGTTGATGAAGTGCGTTCCACTGTAAGGGCAGGAATTTGTATCGGTAACGGCAACATAAGCGGAACTTACGAAATAAAGGCAACAGACGGAATGAAAGAAGTCCGCATGAACAGTCAAAGTTATAATTTTTCGTCACTGGGTTTTAACTCAAAGTTTACAAGCAACGATACTGTTTCTGCCAGAGAAATGTTGAATATCTTCCTGGAAAACGAAACCTTACAATTCAGAAAAAACGGCAAAGTTTCGACCTTACAGCTTGCAGGATTAAGAGAAATTTTTGCTCAGTATGGCATTACGCCTGAAGAACTGGATTTTGCAATTTCCAACGAAGAATTCTAAAAATGAAAGAATTTGCATAAAGGGATAGGGCATGCTCTATTATGGGCGTTCCCCTCCGCTTTGCTCCGGGTCAGGCTTTCCGCACTTCCGCTTATCGCTCCATTCGAAAAAAGGGGCAGCCCAAAAACTTTGGGCTGCCCCTTTTTTCGAACGCCTCCGGCGGTGCTCCAATCCTTAACGCGTAGCGTTAAGGTCATGCGCGCCCTCGCGCATAAGTAAATGGACGAGTTTTTGTGCTTTAGCACGAAAACTCGCAGGGGTGGGCACTTGTGTCCATCCCCGTAATCCTTAACGCGTAGCGTTAAGGTCGTGCGCGCCCTCGCACACAACCGAAAATCCATCCTACTCAATCACCCACTCTGTCAGCTTCTTTTCTGCACTGGAATAATTTACGCCTACTTTCACGATTTTTCGCCCATCATTTTGGTAAGCAATGGGATAATTTTGGCTGTTTATCTGCTCCAAGGCTTCTTTTGCGCTTCCGTCCATTTTGAATTCAAAAATGTAAATTGCATCTTTTTGCCAGACTACAGCGTCGCTTCTGCCCTTACCGTTCTGCACTTCACAAAGGACAAATTCTCCCATCAGTTTGAAGATAAGCCACACAAATGCCTGACAGTTCAGCTCGTACTGCTTTTGGTTTGTCTGTTTTGGAGCGGCGGCGAATATGTTATTTATGCGCTCCATGAATTCATTCACTTTGCCGGCACGGAGTTCGCGGATAAAATTCAGCACTTCGATATTGTCGGAATTCTGTGTGTAACCTGCATATAATGGAAGAAGGCGTTCATAAAGTCCGTATTTTACTTCTTCGTTTGGAACTCCCAAAAAGAAACTTCGG
>CAMAFU010000193.1 GCA_945833725.1 uncultured Treponema sp. | reverse complement strand
TTTTTCGATTATTTTTCCTAATGAAAGGATTTTTCCATTCCAATCCCACCAGGAACCCAAAATTCCGCCAATAATAAGGGATAGTGTTAAAATTACAATGCTTTTGTACTGAAAGGCTGATTGTATTCCAATTACGCATGTAACGATTCCAGCTGCATTTTGAATGATTTCAGACAAAGATTTTGAAATTTTTTTTGCAAAAAATATTCCTATAAGGCTTCCTAAAATTACGGTAGCACAATTTACATAAACTGCAAGCATTTTTTTACTCCCATAAGAAAGTTTTATCGTAAACTTTCAAACTGATTTTCAGGTAAATAACAACAAAGTTGTCAGTCTGATGATTTTTTCAGCATAAAATGAAAAAGCAGAATTCCTAAAGGCGGCAATGATGCCGCAGCTATAAAAAGCACAGGAAAACCATATTTTGCAATAACAAGCCCCCCGACAGCACTGCCAATAATGTTGCCAATTCCATTTGCCCCGACAGTATACATCGCAAGGGCTGTAACCTGTTTTTTCCCTTTTACATGTTCACAAATAAAAGAAATTGCCGCCGGATGCAAAAGTCCAAATGTCAGGGAATTAAGCAGCTGCCCTGCTAAAGCTCCCCAAAAAGACGGAAAAATAATATATACTAAAAGCCTGACAGAAATTGCAAAAGTACAGCAACTTAAAACTTTTTTACTGCCATAACGCCTGATAATTCTACTTGCAAAAATCATAAATGGAATTTCAACAACTGCATGAACCGCCCAAAAGCCCGGACCGGCATTTACATGAAGAAAGTCTCTTACATAAAGCGAAAAAAACTTATTTACAGGCGAAAGAGCCAAAAAACCTATGAAAAGCAGGATTATTACAGCCCTGAAAGAAGGGGAAAAAGTTTGAGAATCTTCGTTTAAAGATACAGCAGATTGTTCATTAGAAAGAGGGGGAATGCTTCCTGTTTTTCCAGAAATCAAGCCTGGCACAAAGAAAATTGAAATGGCAGCAAGCATGGCCGGAACCGCAACCCATAAAAACAGTCCTGTAGAAGAAAAGTTTCTGTCAATGCAGAAAAACTGCAGGATTAAAGACATCAAAACAAAACTTGCAGAACCTACAACCCGAATTTTTCCATATTCACTGTCATTACCGTCTAATATGTTGGTAATTATTGCATCGCTGACCGGTATAAGAGATTTATAGCCAATTGCGTATATTGAAAGACAGATTGCAGAAAGCGCAAAAACAGGAAAGTTTATAAGAGGAAACGGCATTATGATGCATGGCAAAAGTAAAAGAAACAAAGCTAAACCATAATTCTTAGATTTGCTAACCAGAGAAACACATGGCATGGCTATGAATGTTCCTGCAATATCAAAAATTGCCAGCAGCAGACCGATATTTTCGATGTTGTATCCAACAATTGACAGTAAAACAGGAAGATAAGTATTAACGACAGAATAAATTGTAAAAATAAAAAAAACAGGAAAAACTATCTGCATTTTTGTCCGCATGTCCTAAATAAAAAAAACCTTGTAACATATTTCTATATTACAAGGCCTTTCAACGCGATGCGGAGAACCTGACTTGAACAGGCACAGCTCTCGCCACCAGCACCTCAAGCTGGCGTGTCTACCAATTCCACCATCCCCGCGTGATGTTTGTATAATAGCGAATATAAAAAATTATGTCAATACGTTGACTAAAAAAAATCACTTCTATAACATAAAAACAGCTGGAAATGTTTTTATGTTAATCGTTACACAAAAATATTTTTATAACAGCAGATATTATTTTTTGAGGCAAAAAATTGGCATCAGACACTAAGGATATAAAAGCCGTGATTTTTGACATGGATGGTGTAATTCTTGATTCAGAATCTATTTCAAAAAAATCATGGTTTATGGCAGGAAAAGATTTTGATTTGCCTGAAGAAGAAATTTTACTAGCTTTTGAAAAATCAACAGGCTGCAACCGTCTGGACACACAGTTGTTTTTTACCAGAATGTTCGGTGAAAAAATTGATTACAACATTTTCCATGAAAAATGTTCGTTCTATTTTGATGAAATAGCAGCAAAAAACGGAATTCCGCTGATGAAAAATGCTGCTGAAATTTTGCAGTATCTGAAGCCAAAATACAGAATTGCGCTGGCATCTTCTACAACAGCCGACAGAGTTGTTCCGCAGCTTACAGCTGTAAATGTAATCGATTTTTTCGAAGTTCTTGTTACAGGGGATATGGTAAAACACAGCAAACCAAATCCTGAAATTTATTTAAAAGCATGTGCAGAGCTCGGCATAAATCCTGAAAACTGTGCGGCTGTTGAAGACAGTCCAAATGGAATAACGAGTGCCTTTAGCGCAGGCTTAAACTGCATAATGGTTCCAGATCAGATACCCGCAGATAAGCAGATAAAAAAAACTTTATGGAAAGAATGTAAAGATTTAGGTCAATTAAAATCATTTCTGTAAACTGCTAGTTAAAAAAAGTTCCAGCTTCCTTGCTGGACAAAGGGATTTGCCATTCAAAAAACGTCCCTGTTTTTTGAATGCCGCACAGTTTTTCTGTTGAAAAACTGTCACCTTTATAGGAAAAAGTTCCAGCTTCCTTGCTGGACAAGGGATTGGAGGGGCGGCGGAGCCGTTCTAAATGGGGCTGTCTAATTAGTTCGGGCATGCTGAAATAAATTCGCAATGACTCTATGAACTTTACTTTTGGGACAGATGCCATTTAGAATGCAGGCAAAAGCCGGAACCCCGGAAAGCCCGGTTTTTGCGTTCATCAGAACGCAAAAATGGCCCCTAAAAAAAACTTAAAGATAATTAAAATTTTTCAATTCATCAGGCAGATAATCCTGCGTATTTTCTATCATTTTTTTGAACAGTTTTTTACCGTCATCCAGATTCAAGAGTGAGCAGAGTGGCTGATTCATAAATGAACCGAAAATTCTGTTCAAGTTGCGTTCCTTTATGCCGTAAAACAAATCTTCGTTGTTCAGGAGATTCCGCATGACAAGAGATTTAGGACCTTCTGGCAAAGGACTTGCCGTAACAGGCACAATGCAATCATTTGAAAAAACACAGTTTGTTTCAACAATTGCCCCATACGGAAAATCCGGCATTTGTCCGCGGTTAGGAATATTTACGTTTGAAACACGGGTTTCAAGACCTAGCAAAGCCTTTATGAGTTCGACAGCTTCTTCCGTTGATTTTTCAACTTTTACAGGTTTTCTGCCTTCTGCCATTGCAACGGATTCTTCTATACGTTCTTTCTGCTGCTGAATCCTGAAATCAACTGTAGTAAGCCTGAATTTCCAAAATTCAACCTGTTCAGGACTTTGCAGATACCACCTGTTATTCATGAATTCTGCCAGATGTCTGTCTCCTGCAGCTCCAAGCACTCCGTAACGGTTAAACATGTCCATTTTCACCCGGTTGGCATAGGCAAACATGTCTGTTTTGTAAGAATCTGCAGGACCTTCTTCATAGTATCCTGTGTTAAAATACCGGCTGATGAATTCTGGCAGCAGTTCCATGAGGTTGATGTTTTTATACCTGGCCTGAGTAAACCACGTAAAATGATTGATTCCTGAAACATCTGTGTAAATTTCTGTACGATCGGGCTGGGGTATTCAAAGTATCTCATGGGCAAGGCACGCAAGAAATTCCTGTGTAGGAAAAACTTCATGGCAGCAGCCAAA
>CAMAFU010000192.1 GCA_945833725.1 uncultured Treponema sp. | reverse complement strand
ACACAGGCAATGGCAGACCAGACAGTTGTAAGCCCCAGAGTAAAGGCTTCGATAATACAGCTGATTACAAGGATAATAAACCATATCCATGAATCAAAATTCACAAGAAATTCACTCATACCTAATTTATAACACAGGCCAGACCAAAAAACAAGTAAATTTATTTAGAGTTTTTTAAATAATACTGGAATCACGTCTCTGCACTATGAAAAATAATTTTGAAAAACCAATTTTAAACAAGCGATTCCCATTTATAAACTAGTATAAAGTCAATTTTTCCAGAGGAAGCGGTCTGCCCCAGACAAAGCCCTGTACAGAATCACAGCCTAATTCCTTAAGAATGGAAATCTGATCTTCTTTTTCCACGCCTTCGCAAACAACCTTGCAGTCCATCATATGGGCGAGTTTTATTATTACATCAATAAATTTTCTGTCTTTTGTACTTGAAGCAATTCCATCGGCAAAAGATTTGTCGATTTTAAGGCAGTCTACAGGAATTTCCGAAAGATAATTTAAGGAACTGTACCCTGTGCCAAAATCATCAAGGGCAACTTTTACACCGATATTTTTAAGTCCATTTACAATATCAACGGCTTTTTTCATGTGCCTTATGAATGAAGATTCCGTTACTTCGATTTTAAGGTTTTCTGCCGGAAAGCCTGTTTCTTTAAGGAAAAAGGAAATTTCACTTAAAAAACTATCCCTGGGAAGATGACGACCAGAAACATTTACAGAAAGTTCAAGTTCTGGCCTAGCAAGAACAATGGGTTTCATTTGAAGAAGGGCATTTTTTAAAACCCAGCAGTCGATTTTTATTATAAGACCGCTTCGTTCTGCCACATTAATAAGTTCCTGTGTAGAAGCATAACTGCCGTCTTCTTCCTTAAGGCGCATAAGGGCTTCATAACCAATAAGCTTTTTATCCGTAATGTTATATTGAGGCTGATAGAAAAGTTCAAAAGAATTATTTTCAAGAGCCTGCTGCAGACTTCTTTCAGTAAGGTATTTTTTTTGAAGTTCATCGTACATCTGCATATCGAAAAAACTGAAAGAATCTTTTCCATTGGTTTTTACCTTGTACATGGCAGTATCTGCATAACTTAAAAGTTTTTCTGTACTGTCCGTATCCTGAGGAAAACGGGAAATTCCTATGGAGAGGGTTATTTCTGCATCAAATTCAAGTTTTACTGTTCTTGTTGAGTTTATGATAGTTTCTGCCAGTTTTTTTACTTCTTCCTCTGAAAAACCGTCTGCAATAACTGCAAATTCATCGCCACCCAGCCTGAAAAAATTAACTCTTTCACTAATGATTTTTCTTGACCAGATTGTTGTTAAGGAAGTAAGGAGATAGTCGCCAACTTTATGACCGTGAGTATCGTTAATCTGCTTAAAGTTATCTATATCTAGGAAAAGAAGGTAAAACTCCCTGCCTAAAGTTGATTTTAGAGCCAGTTCCCTGTTAAGTCCCCGGCGATTTAAAAGTCCTGTAAGCTGATCCGTATAGGCAGCCCTGTCCAGTTCAGCTTCTTCCTTTATAAGACGGCGCAGAAAAAAACGAAGTATAACGGTAAGTATTATGGAAAAAAGCGAAAGGCATACACCGGCACCTGCAGAAGCAAATCCTCCTGATTTTGGATTAAAGGCACTCTGAAGTACAAAAAGGAATTCTGCAAGCTGAACAAAAAAAACAGGCTTAAAAAGGCTTGAACTGCTCAAAACCATGGCAATCATGTTGAACAGAAGGTTAAGCCCCATTAAAATGCCCGACAAAGTAACGGAAGTAACTTTGCTGAAACTAAATGGATTTAAGGCTGAATTAAGGGGAATTGCAACATAAGCTAAAATTCCAAGAACAAAAAAAACATAGGAAAAATTGCGGAATTTGAATTTCAAAAGCCCCTCCAAAAAAATACAAAGAAAATTATAAACACCGTCGTTCAGTTTTTCAATAAACAGACTTGGGAATATCAAAAAAAATTGTACCGTTTTTATTAAAAACATCAGTAAAATGTGGGGAAATATCAGGAAAATAATAAAAAATCCCTTGCCAGCACAAAAAAAAGAGAATAGAATTCATAAAACATACATAAGTTTTTATGGGTTGAACTAAAACAAACTCAGAAAATCTTCATCAAACCTATTTTTTAATGCACTATGGAACTACTTGAAAAACGAATTATTCAGGACGGGGAAATTCTTCCGGGAAATATCCTTAAAGTAAGCAATTTCCTTAATCATCAGATTGATGTAAATTTAATGGAACAGTTGGGAGAAGAATTCTTCCGTCTTTACAAAGATTCAAATGTAACAAAAGTTCTTACCATTGAATCCAGCGGAATTGCTGTAGGCTATGCTGTAGCAAGAAAATTCGGTGTCCCGCTGGTTTTTGCAAAAAAACACAAATCATCAAATGTAAACGAAGGCGTCTACAGTTCAAAAGTATGGTCTTTTACCCACAATCAGGCATATACAGTTGTCGTATCAAAAAAATACATAAACAAAGGCGATGAAATTCTTATTGTTGATGATTTTCTTGCCAACGGAAACGCTTTAAAAGGTTTAATCGAAATTGTAGAACAGGCAGAAGCCCGTGTAAGCGGTATATGTATTGCCATCGAAAAATGCTTTCAGAATGGAGGCTCTCTTATCCGCAATGCAGGCTACAGGGTTGAAAGTCTTGCTGCCGTCGAAAAAATGACCGACGACGGTAAAATAATATTCAGAAAATAATTTTGTTTCATACAATAACAGGAGGAAATTTTCATGAAAAAGGTTGTGCTTGCAGTTTTAGGTGCTGTTCTTGCTCTTGCCGGCTGTTCAAAAAAACAGGGCGCAGATGCAAAAATCACAAAGGAAAACCTTAAAGTAGGTTTTGTTTACATTGGCTCTATCCACGATGAGGGATATACGACAGCCCAGGACAAAGGAAGACTTGCTCTGGAAAGTCAGGGCATTAAAACCATGTATGTGGAAAATGTTCCAGAAAATGCCGACTGCGAAAAAGTTATCCGGGATCTTATAGATCAGGGATGCAATGTTATATACACCACAAGTTTCGGCTTTATGGACTGGACTATAAAAGTTGCAAAAGAATTTCCAAATATAAAGTTCGGTCACTGTTCCGGCTACAAGCGGTCAGAAAATGTATCAACATATTTTGGAAAAATGTATGAAGCACGATATCTTGCAGGAATTGCAGCAGGTCTTAAAACAAAAACAAACAAAATCGGCTATGTTGCAGCATTCCCTATTCCTGAATGTATAAGAGGCATAAATGGTTTTGCCAGAGGTGTTCAGGCCGTAAACCCGGATGCAAAAATTGAAGTTGTATGGACAAACACATGGTACGATCCTGCCGTAGAAAAACAGGCTGCTCTGGAAGTTCTTAACAAAGGATGCGATGTAATAGAACAGCATCAGGATACAACGGCTCCTCAAATTGCAGCTCAGGAAAAAGGTGCTTTCTGTATCGGCTACAATGTAGCTACCCCAAATGCCGCACCAAAAGCATATTTAACAGCTCCTGTATTCCACTGGGATACATTTATAACAGACGATGTAAATTCAATTTTGGAAGGAACATGGAAAAGCAGGGCCTACTGGGAAGGTTTAAAATCCGGCATGGTTGATTTAGCTCCCCTTTCTTCTCTTTGTGAAAAAGGCACTCAGGAAAAAATAACAGAAGCCCGTAAAGCTATAGAA
>CAMAFU010000191.1 GCA_945833725.1 uncultured Treponema sp. | reverse complement strand
TAAATATCCAGGTTCGCATAACTTGAATTGGATTCAATAAATTCACGGCGCGGTTCAACTTCTTCGCCCATGCAGACTGTAAAAATTCTGTCGGCAGCTTCTGCATCTGGAATTGTTACGAGCCTCATTTTTCTTGTGGCCGGATTCATTGTTGTTTCCCACAATTGATTTCCGTCCATTTCACCAAGACCTTTATACCGCTGGACATCAGCCTTTTCCCTCTGGTCTCCAAGGGCATTCAATGCCGTATCCCGTTCTGCATCAGAATAACAGAAAACAGGTTCTTTCTTTCCCAGCTGAACTTTAAAAAGAGGCGGCATGGCAAGATAAACATGCTTCTGTTCAATAAGTTCCGGCATATACCTGAAAAAGAATGTCAAAAGCAAAGTACGGATATGGGAACCGTCCACATCGGCATCGGCCATGATTATGATTTTTCCGTATCTGAGTTTTTCGATGTTAAAGTCTTTTCCAAAACCTGCACCAAGGGTATCGATAATAGGCTTAAGCTTGTCGTTGTCCATAACTTTTGCAGGATCAACTTTTTCAACATTAAGCATTTTTCCCCAAAGCGGCAGAATCGCCTGAATTTTGGAATCCCTGCCCTTTTTTGCAGAACCGCCGGCAGAATCTCCTTCGACAATGTAAACTTCGCAGATTTCAGGATTATCTTTTACCGAACAGTCCGAAAGTTTTTCAGGCTTTTTAAAACCGGAAAGCCCGGACTTTTTGCGGGAAGCATCCTTTGCCTTGCGGGCAGCAATTCTCGCAGTAGCTTCACCAATGGATTTTTCTAGAACTTTTTCCAAAACAGCAGGATTAAGCTCAAAGAAAATCGTAAGTTTTTCTTTGACAAGACTGTCTACAATACCCCGCACTTCCGGATTGCCCAGCTTGTCTTTTGTCTGACCAACAAATTCAGGTTCAGGAACTTTCATGGAAAGAACTGCCACAAGTCCTGCCCTTACATCATCACCTGTAAGCTTTTCGTAAGGATCTTCCTTAGGGTCAAGTTTGCCGTCTTTTTTTGGCATTTTCTTTTTAAGTTTTTCGTTGGCATCCAAAGCCTTGGAAAGAACAGAAAGAAGACCGGAACGGAAACCGTCAAGATGAGTTCCTCCATCGCCTGTTCGTATATCGTTTACATAAGTGTGAATGTTTTCAGAATAACTTTCGTTGTACTGGAATGCAAGTTCAGTAATAACCTTGCCTTTTTCAGGATTGTCGTATTCTTTGTCGCCTATAATGTATATAGGTTCTTCAGGATATTTTATTTTTGCCTTAGCGTTAAGTTCATTTACATAGTGAACAATTCCGCCTTCATATTTAAGAATCTGCTCTTTTGGAGTTTCAAGCCTTTCATCCCGGAAAATAATTACAATTCCGCTGTTCAAAAAAGCAAGTTCCTTTAAACGCTGAATTAAAACATCCCAGTCGTAAGTTGTAGTTACCGTAAAAATGGATTTGTCGGCTTTCCAGCGGATTGTAGTTCCGTGTTCGTCAGTATCGCCTATAACATCAACCTTTGTTTTAGGAATTCCCCGTTCATATTTCTGCCGGTAAATGTGACCATCCCTCTTAACCGTAGCTTCCAGCCAGTCAGAAAGAGCATTTACACAGGAAACACCAACACCATGCAAACCACCTGAAACCTTGTAAGAATTTTTGTCGAATTTACCGCCGGCATGAAGACGGGTAAGAACAAGTTCCAAAGCACTTATTTTTTCTGTCGGATGAATTTCAACAGGAATACCGCGACCATTGTCTTCAACACGAACTATATCGTCTTTTTCCAGGGCAACGGTAATTTTATCGCAAAAACCTGCCATTGCTTCGTCAATACAGTTATCAACAGTTTCGTAAACAAGATGGTGAAGTCCTTTAGGTCCTGTAGAACCTATGTACATACCCGGGCGTTTTCTAACAGCTTCAAGTCCTTTTAAAACCTGAATACTATCGGCATTATATGAAGCAGTCATTTTTTTTCCTTTTTTTATTATTTATAGTCGCGAACAACGACAGGGTAATTATGGGTTTCTTTAAAAATAAAATTTTTAGAGTTTCCCTTATTTTTTATTACAAAAAGACATGAAAAAACTTTTACAGTGCAACAGATTATAATTGCCTTGAAGAAAAAAGTAAAGGTGAATTATAATACAGTCTATGTCCAGTCAGAATTATAAAGATTTTTTTAGTGAAGCCATAAATCAGATTCATCAGGAAATGGCAGATCAGGGTTTGGAAGAAGATTTTCAAATATGGTTCAATCTTACATACATTGATGATTCAATTTCTCAAATAAATGTTTCAGTTCCTTCAGAATATATGTGGCTTCAAATGAATTCAAAAGGCTATATACAAAAAATTGAAGATAAAATAAACGAACTTTGCGGACAGAACATAAATATAATTCATAAAACAAACCCAAAACCCGCAGCTAAAATTATAAAACACGAAACTCCTGCAGAAATAAAAAAAATACAGGAAGAAAAAGAAATAATTCACAACGACAATAACGACATCAAAAATAAAGAACCAGAAAAAAAGTCAATAAATCATCCTCAGTTAAGGCCTGATTTTACTTTTGAAAATTTTATTCCAGGTGAAAACAGCATGTACCCTTACAATGCTTCTATAGTTGCGGCAAAAAATCCTGGAAACAAATACAATCCTATCTTAATTTACGGTGGCGTAGGTTTAGGAAAAACTCACTTAATGCAGGCCATTGGAAATTATATTTTCAGCGAAAATCAAAAATCAAAAATAAGCTATTTGAGTGCAGAAAGTTTTACAAATGAATTTACTTCTGCCATAAAATCTGGAACAATCGACAACTTTAAAAAAAGATACAGAAATCTTGATGTACTTCTTCTTGACGATATTCAGTTTCTCGAAGGAAAGGAAGCCACTCAGGAAGAACTTTTTCATACATTTAATTCCATTTACGACAGAAAAGGACAAATTGTATTTACAAGCGACCGTCCCATAAAAGAAATAAAAGGATTTACCGAAAGATTAAGTTCCAGATTTTCCAGAGGTTTAAATGTTGATTTACAGCCTCCGAATTACGAAAACAGAATTGCCATTATCGAAAAAAAACTGGAACTTCAAAATAAAATAATTCCTCACGAAGTAATAGAATTTGTCGCAAAAAACTGTCAGACAAATGTAAGGGATATAGAAGCCTGCATTACAAAACTTGTAGGATATGCAGAACTTGTTCAGAAAAACCTTACAGTTGAGATAGCCCAAAATCTTTTAAGAGACAATATAAACAATCCTTATTCAGGAACAATTACAATAGAAAACATACAGAAAGTAATTGCAAATCATTATAATGTTTCAGTTTCCGACATAAAAGGAAAAAAGAAAGACAGAAAATTTGTAATTCCCCGTCAAATTGCCATGTATGTATGTACTCTTCTTACAGAATTTTCCACAACAGATATTGGAATAGAATTTGGAGGAAGAGATCATACAACTGTAATGCATGCCAGAAACAAAGTAATGGATCTTTTAAAAACAGATTCATCTCTAAATTCAACAATAAATCTTTTAACAAGGGAGATAAAAGACTTTAAAAAATAATTGGGTATAAAGCTGTTATCAAAATGTTCATTCATTGTTGATAAACTGTAAAATTCTTTATTGCCTGTGGAATAGTGAATTTAAAGTGAATTTAAGACACCTTTTTATACACTTTAAAACTCTATTTAATATAAAG
>CAMAFU010000190.1 GCA_945833725.1 uncultured Treponema sp. | reverse complement strand
CGTCTTGAGAAGCAGATTTTGTTACACCTAATATTGAATACAAATCGTCCATAAACTGTCCTTATATATATATTGCTTTACTGTTTTTTTAATTATAATCCGTTATGCCTGTTTCAAAACGGGTTCACTTATAAAATAATTAAATTCCCTGCAAGATACAACTACAAATAAAAAAAATCAAAAAAATGTAAAACTACTTTAATAAAACCCAGGTAGCTCCCGTTCCTCCATGATTTCTGTCGTTATGTCCGCTGGCTCCCAAATGCTTGTTCTGTTCTATAAATGTCCGTACCATTTGTCCCAGTACAGGATCGCTTCCATGACTGTGAATTCCCTTTCCATGTACTATTTCAATTTTTTTTAATCCCCGCCGCAAGCAATCCTGAACAAAACTTTCCAGTCTGCTCCACGCCTCATCCCTTGTAAGACCGTGCAAATCAATTCTGGCTTCCGGTTTCATGCGCTTTAAATATTCCCTGTCCCTCATCTGCTCGCTTTGACGGCTTTTTTCTTCCAGAGCATCCTTATCAACAGTTCCATACCGTCTAAGCCACAGTTCCATAGGATTTATTTTCTGGTTCATCTGTTCCTGCATTAACTGTTCCGCAGTTTTTTCTACAGAACCTGCATTGGCTTTTTTTCGGCTTACATTGCTTTCTGGTTTGTTTTTTGCCTTTTCCTGATTTTTCTGCATTTTTTCCCATTTATCCAGAATTTCACCAAAATCCATTTTTCTTTCCTTATTTTCTATTTTATTTTAAACACTGAATTTTTCAGTACCCAGCCGTTCAATTCACTTGATTTTACAAGATAGTAATTTCCGGCTTCTTCCAGTATTTCAATTTTTTTTCCGCTGCTTTCAAACCGCCTTGAAGATGTATTTTCTTCTGGAACTGCAAGAACCTCTCCCCCAGAAAAAATTCCATATTTTTTTAAAGAAGAAGAAATTTCCTTTACTCCAAAAATTAATGAAGCAGCAACAAAAAGCAGACTCAAAAATCCCCGGAAAAATTTTTTAAATATAAAAAACAAAACGGAAATCAAAAATAAAACAGCCGTAAAGATTATTAAAAATATTCCCAGCGGCCGGCTGCCTGTTCCAGATTGAATTTCCAGTCCCAGCGATGATTCAAATTCCTCCCGAAGTTTTCTATTTTTTGAAGGAAAAATTGAATTTCTTTCTTTTGAGTAAAATTCCGAAAGCTTTTGTGCATCTTCCATGGAAATTTCATTATTTTCGTTTGTTTTAGTTTCAAGATTCTGTTCTGCAAAGGCATTTGAATAAATATTGCTGAGCCCATTTTTTTCAATTTTTTTTGAAAACTCATCTGATTGCAGCGACGGAAGAACTTTTAACACAAACGGAGGAAGAATTACTTTTTTTCTGATTCCATTATACGAAGTTGCGTAAATATTCATTTCGGGAAGGGCATAAGTTCCGCTTACCAAAGGTTTCCAGCTGAAAACTGCAAGAGGATAACTTTTTGCAGAAAAATCGCTGCCATTTTCCAATCCCCTTTCAACATCATATTTTTTTATTTCTTTAAAAATGGAATTTTCCGGCAGTTTCCAGTCAAATTGAAGAAGCTGAACAAAAAATTGAAGTTTTAAGGTGAATTGAATTTCCTCTCCTGCATGAACAGTTACCATTCTTGTGCCGTTTTTTAATTTTTCTGTTTTTGAGCCGGAATTTATTTCTATTGAGGCCTGTGGAGAAATTAAAAGAGGATTTTCGTAAATTTCAACTTTTTGAAACGGAATGTAATAGGTTTTTCGGCCAAGAATCAGAATAAGGGGCGGAAGTTCAGCAATTCCCGTATCACGAAAAGTAAACCACATTTTTATCCGAGTTCCCCTTTCACCTTCGCTGGAAACATATTCTTCCCGTTTGGAAGAAACAAGGGAAACTCCCGACGGCAGGGAATATAAATCTGTCTGAATTTGGGAAGGTTCAACGCCGGGAAGTTCTAAAGCATATTCGTTTTCCTGAGCCGTAAAAAAATATCTGGAACCGCTTTTTACTGTAAGGCTTCGTATTTGGGAAGGTGAAGGCATTTTTGCAAAAAGCAATGGAGATGCGAGAAAAAAAATAATAAAGGACACAGAAGTTTTTTTTAATAATCCAGTGCCGTTGTTTCCTGTTTTCCACTTTGAAGTTTTTTCCATCTGTCTGTTTCCTCCTCCTGAATCAGCGTAAAAATCTGATTTGAGAGCGCAGTTTCCTTTTTGTCGATATTTACTTTGGACATTTCTGCTTCTGTCCTGCTGGATTTTCCTGTTTCAACATGCTGTTTTGTAAATTCAAGGTTGATTCTTGCATTTATATTTGAAGGATCTAAAATTATCGCTTTTTTATAAAAATCCCTGGCAAGAGAATAATTTCCTTTTTTTTCGGCAATAATCCCCTGATTATAGAAAGACGCACTTTTTAACCTGCTGTCTGCATCTTCGGAAACCTGCTCCAGACGAAACATTGCCGCCTCGTATTCTTCCTGAAAAATATATGTTGACGCAAGATTGTAAGCTGCATAGTCGCACACAGTTTTATTCTGTTCATCAATAGCAGAAGAATAAGCCCTCAAAAAGTCCCCTGTAGCCCCATTATAATCTTTTTGTATCCAGGAAAGGCATCCTGACAGAACCACAGACTTTTCTCCAGAACAGGAACATAAGAGAAATGCTGCAAAAACTATCATAAAAGAAAAATATTTTTTTCCTCTGGATTTAAAATCAAAAAAATCTGAATTAAATTCGCCGGCAAAACAGGAAGCAATAAAAAACACAACGGCCAGAAGCAGAAAAAGACCGTAGCGGCTTATATTTTTTGACTCAAAAGTCTGATAAACTGCCTTTTCGTCTGTTAAATGCTCTAAAAGAGAATGAGCAGAACCTTTTTGTAATGAATTTACATAACGGATTTTTTCAGAAATTGTATTTTTTTTATTTTCGTTTCCCAAGAACTTTTTAGCGGCTTCCTGAGTAATTTGAATAAGGTGATTTTCATTTAAAAATGTTTTTACCTTTGTTTTTCCGTCTCCAGCTGTAACATCAATTCCTTCTGTTTTACCAAAGCCGACAACAGTTACGCCTATACCTTTTCCACCGGCTTCGCATAAGGAAGGAAGAAGCTGACTGTCCGTTTCATCTCCATCGGTAAAAATCCAAACTTCTCCCATTGAAGAAGAATACTCAGGGAACGCTGCCACCGCCGCATCCAGACCTTTTCCCAGCGATGAACCGGCCGCTGTCATAAGATTGGGCGACAGATTTTCTATCATCATTTCCAGAGCAAAATAATCTTCCGTAAGAGGAACTGCAACTATTCCATCGCCTTTTGCAAGAACAATGCCGGCAGGAATTCCGTTCATCCTGTGCAGAAGCTCAAGGGCGTAAATTTTACAGGCCTCCAGCCGTGACATTTTTTCCGGGCCGTCTTTAGCTGTCATGCTGTAAGAAATATCAAAAACAAAATACACAGAACCAGAACTTTTTTGAACGGTTACAGTTTCCTTTCCCCAGGAAATTCCAGAAAAAGCAAAAATCACCATGGCAAATCCCATAATCTTAAACAGGGATTTAAAAACAAGTGAAGTTTTAAGCCGCTTTATTGATTTTATGTTTTTTGTTCCAAATGAAAAAACCAGACATTTTGAAATTTTCATGTACCTGTATATATCAAAAACCAAAAGAGGAATTAAAAGCAAAAGAAAAACTAAAACACCGGGTTTTTCTATACTAATCACAATACTTAACCTCCAG
>CAMAFU010000189.1 GCA_945833725.1 uncultured Treponema sp. | reverse complement strand
AAAAGGGAGATAAAAAATGAAAAAATTGTCAAAAGTAACAGCAATTTTGGCTGCCTTTGCGATGGTTTTGCACTGCACATTCGCTCTTTCGTGCCTTGATTTTTTTCTCATAAATTTATAATGTACAAGTCCTGTTGTGCATATTGACTTTGAGCCCATAAAAAAGTTAATATACTTAAGTAAGGCAATGAGGCCGTAAAAGAAATTCCGTATTTTTATGCGAAGTTTTTTTTGCGGCCTTTTTTTGTCTGTAATCTTTTTTTTGGCAATGGAGCCGCAATCGGTGGGTTTTTGTGTCCTGCTGTTTTGCGGCTTTTTTTTGTCTTGAGGAATGTCCAATGAAAACTATGTACGAATCTTCCTTCGAAAAAGACAACTGCGGTATTGGTGCTGTTGTAAGCATTGACGGCATAAAAAGCCGGAAAGTTGTGGATAAATCGCTGAGCATTGTAGAAAAACTTGAACACAGGGCCGGTAAGGATGCTTCAGGTAAAACAGGAGATGGAGTTGGCATTCTGCTTCAAATTTGCCATAACTTTTTTAAAAAAGCTGCCGGAAATGCTGGCATTGTTTTAGGCGAAGAAGGTGAATATGGAATAGGACAGTTTTTCTTTCCGAAAGACAGTGCCGAAACAGAAAAGGAACAGGCCCGTTTTGAAAAGGAATGTTCTCTTTGCGGTCTTAAATTTTTGGGTTGGAGGAATGTTCCTGTTTTAAGCGATGTTCTTGGCGAAAAGGCTTTGGAATGTATGCCGTCTATAGTTCAGGGATTTATTGAAAAACCTGACCAGTGCGAAAAAGGTCTGGAATTTGATAAACTTCTGTACACTCTCCGGCGTAACTTTGAAAAAAACGATTCTTCTCCGGCAAAAACTTATATATGCTCTCTTTCCAGCAGAACAATTGTTTACAAGGGAATGTTTCTTGTTCAGCAGTTAAGGACTTTTTACCGGGATTTGCTGTCCGAAGATTATGCTTCTGCTGTGGGAATTGTTCATTCCAGATTTTCTACAAATACAAATCCCAGCTGGCAGCGTGCCCATCCAAACAGATTTATTGCCCACAACGGCGAAATTAACACTATTCGGGGAAATGCTGACAGAATGATTGCCCGAAACGGTGAAATTGACCTTTCCGGCTCTGATTCTGCCATGTTGGACAACACTCTGGAATATTATGTAATGAACGGAATGGATTTGCCTCTGGCTGTTTTAATGTGTATTCCTGAAGTATGGAAACATGAAACTTCTTTAAGTCAGGAAAGGAAAGATTTTTACCACTATTGGGCAACTATGATGGAACCTTGGGACGGTCCTGCTGCTGTTCTTTTTAGCGATGGTGAAATTTTCGGTGCAACACTGGACAGAAACGGTTTGCGTCCAAGCCGCTATTACATTACAAAAGACAATATGCTTATTCTTTCTTCTGAGGTGGGCGTTCTTAATATTCCGGAAAGCAACATTGTTAAAAAAAGCAGGCTGGAACCCGGCAAAATGCTTCTTGTGGATTTAAAGGAAAAACGCCTTATTTCCAACGATGAAATTAAAGACAGGTACGCTTCTCAATATCCTTACGGTGAATGGTTGAGCCAGAATCTGGTAAAACTTTCTGAAATTAAAATTCCAAACAAAAAAATTCCTGTAAGCAGTCAGGAAGAAAGGGATAAACTTTATAAAGCCTTTGGATGGTGTTTAGAAGATGTAAACGAAATGATTCTTCCTATGGCAAAAAACGGAATTGAGCCTACTGGTGCTATGGGTGTTGATACGCCTCTTGCCGTAATGTCCGAAAAACATCCTCCGCTTTTCAGTTATTTTAAGCAGCTGTTTGCCCAGGTTACCAATCCGCCTATTGATTCTCTGCGGGAAAAAATTGTTACTGATACTACTGTTTATGTTGGAAACGACGGAAATATTCTTTGTCCAAAGGGCAAAAACTGTCATGTTCTTGAAATTCAAAATCCGATTTTAACTGGCGTTGATTTGCTTAAAATTTCTACGCTGGATTCTGACGGCCTTAGAACTAAAAAAATTAGTCTTCTTTACGATTATGAGGAAAGTTCCGGGGGCGTTGCGGGGGTGTCCCCCGCAGAAGGGGTAGCGGCCAACAGCGTGGACGCGCAGGGGAAGGCTTTTCCCTCTTTAAATCTGGAAAATGCGATGGAAAGGCTGTTTTCGGATGTTGATAAGGCTTTTGAGGAAGGTTTTAATATTGTAATTTTAAGTGACAGGGGGATGGGTAAAAATCATCTTGCTATTCCTGCCTTGCTGGCTGTTTCTGGTGTTGAACAGTATCTTATCCGTACAAGAAGGCGGACTCAGGTTTCTGTTATTCTTGAAAGCGGCGAAATTCGTGATGTGCATCAGGCGGCTATGTGTTTAGGTTACGGTGCCAGGGCTGTTTATCCTTATCTTGCCCACGAGTGTATTAGCGAACTTATTGATAAAAAACTTTTGGACAAGGATTATCACACTGCCATTGACGATTACAACACTGCCATTATGAACGGTATTGTTAAAATTGCGGCTAAAATGGGAATTTCTACATTGCAGTCTTATCAGTCGGCACAGATTTTTGAAGCGGTGGGTATTTCTAAAAGTGTTATTGATAAATATTTTACTAACACTGTTTCCAGAATTGAAGGCATTGGGCTTAAAGAAATTGAGGAGGATTTGGAATATCATCATCACTGTGCCTACGATATTACTCTGGAAGATCAGCTTAGCGTTAATAACCGTCTTGTAAAACTGGATGCCCGGGGTCAGCATAAATTTAAAGTTGGAGAAAACTGCGAAGACCACCTTATTACGCCTCAGCTTATTAAAAGTCTTCAGGAATCATGTCAGGAAGGGGATTACGGTAAGTTTAAGGAATATTCTGCTTTGGTTGACGATGTGCGCCATCCTCATACTTTGCGTGCCCTTCTTGATTTTAAGTTTGATGAGTCTAAGGCTATTAGTATTGATGAAGTTGAAAGCGCCGAGGAAATTGTAAAGCGATTTAAAACTGGTGCCATGAGTTATGGTTCCATTTCTGAAGAAGCCCATAAATGTCTTGCGGCTGCCATGAATCGCTTAAAGGGAAAATCTAATTCCGGTGAAGGCGGTGAAAGGGCAGACAGGTTTGGTACGGAATATTCTTCTGCCATTAAGCAGGTTGCATCCGGTCGTTTTGGTGTTACGGAAGAGTATCTTTTAAGTGCCAGGGAAATTCAGATAAAATGCGGTCAGGGGGCAAAACCTGGTGAGGGGGGGCATTTGCCAGGGAAAAAAGTTTATCCGTGGATTGCGGAAACCCGGTTTGCTACTCCTGGTGTAAGTCTTATTTCGCCTCCTCCTCATCACGATATTTATTCTATTGAAGATTTGGCTCAGCTTATTTATGACCTTAAAAACGCCAACAGGGATGCAGAAATTTCCGTAAAACTTGTTAGCGAGGCTGGGGTTGGTACTGTTGCGGCCGGTGTGGCTAAAGCCGGTGCCCAGATTATTTTAATCAGCGGGCATGACGGGGGAACGGGGGCGGCTCCTATAAGTTCTATTCATCATGCTGGTCTTCCGTGGGAAATGGGTTTGGCCGAAACTCATCAGACTTTGATTCAAAACGGTTTGAGGGGGCTTGTAAGGCTGGAAACTGACGGCAAACTTATGGATGGCCGGGATGTGGCTATTGCTTGTCTTTTGGGTGCACAGGAATTTGGTTTTGCAACGGCGCCTTTAATTGTTATGGGCTGTAAAATGCTTCGTGTGTGCAATCTTGATACATGTCCGTTTGGTGTTGCTACTCAAAACGAAAAG
>CAMAFU010000188.1 GCA_945833725.1 uncultured Treponema sp. | reverse complement strand
TTAAGCTGCTTAAAATTCCATTCAGATAATTTGCATAATCATTTTCTTTTTTGAAGGCAAATTTTTCGTTTATGTCAAAAACAAAACTCAAAGGAAAGCGCATGTCCTTATAAAAAATTTTGGAGTCTTTTCTTTTTCTAAGGGCAATGTAAAGATAGCGGTCAATACAAGACGGAAAAACCTTACCTCCATTGTAGTCTATATGTTCACCTATAATGTTTATTCTGGCAGGAGAAGAAAATAAATTTACTTTTTCTTCGCTTTGACCATAAAGATTAATAAAATCGTTTTTCAGGTTTTGAGGATTATACTCAAATTCTGTAAGGGATTCGCTCATTTTTTTTCTCCATTTTCCGTACAGTGCGGAAGATAAAATATTTAAAAGCAAAATGCTTTTTTTTAGACGGTAAATTAAACTGTAAAACTGCTAAAAGTTAAACACAGTGTTAAACATCATTCCAATCAAAAATAAAATCTGTCCGGGAATAATAAACCTGCCCTGGATTTAAAACCGAAGAAGGAAATTCTGGTCTGTTTACGCTGTCGGGAAAACGCTGGGTTTCTATACATACGCCAGAATACCTGTCTTGAATTTTTGAATTTTTTTGAGGAACTTTTTTAAGAAAATTCCCCGTATAAAGCTGGAATCCCCGCTGGTTCGTAAAAATTTCCATTTTAATGCCGGATTTTTCTCCCATAAGAACACCAACTCTTTTTAAAGATTTTTCATCTCCTCCCGTAACATAACAATGATCATAACCTCCGTTTTCGCCTGCAAAAACAGAAGAATCTTCTCCAATTTTCTTTCCTTTTCTAAAATCAAAAGGCGTAGAAGAAACAGAAAGAATTTTTCCTGTGGGAATAAGGTTTTCGTCAATTTCAAGATATTCCGAAGAATCCAGCTGCAAAAAATGAGATTTTACATCACCTTCTCCATTCAGATTAAAATACCCGTGATTTATAATATTAACAGGCGTAGGACTGTCCGTTACGGCAGAATATTCCATGGAAAATACATTTTCAAAAACAGAATATTTTACTTCCACCGTTAAATTTCCGGGAAACCCCTGTTCACCATCGGGACTTGTTCTTTTAAATATAAGTCCGGCTTTTTTATCTTCGCTAAAGGGCTGAACATCCCATATTTTCCTGTCGTAGCCAGAAAAACCTCCGTGAAGACAATTATTTCCATCGTTCTTATCCAGAATATATTTCTTGCCGTTCAGAAAAAAAGATGCACCGCTTATTCTATTGGCAACCCTTCCAACAACAGCATTGTGATACTGGCTTTTTTCTTCCCATTCTTTTAAAGAATCAAATCCCAGAAGAACATCAACTTTTTTAGAACCTGTATCCACAAAAAGTTCCTTTACAGTGCAGCCCGTATTAAAAGCCGAAAAGGAAAGTTTACCGTTGGAAACAGTATACAGGATTTCTTCCGGCGAAAGACTTTTTTTTTCAATTTCCACAGTTTTCTCCCTTTTGCCCATTAAGATACAAAACAAACCTGTCGAAGGCTTTTTGTCCTTCATCATCAGTTTTAAAAACTCCAGCATCTTCAAGGACTTTTTCAAAAACAAGGCCTGTTTCTTTTTTTAAGGTCTGCTCAATATCAACAGCTGAAAAATCATATTTTTTCTTTAAGGACTCGCACCACTCCCAGTGAGGAGAAAGCACTTCATCATCTCTAAAATCCCTGCCAGTTTTAAGACATTCTTCCAGAAGGGAAAGTTCTTTTTTAAGCCGTCCGGGAAGAATTGCCAGCCCCAAAACTTCAATAAGACCAATATTTTCTTTTTTAATGTGGTGAAGTTCGTTATGAGGATGGAAAACCCCAAGAGGATGCTGTTCAGTCGTAATGTTATTCCTTAACACAAGATCCATCTCGAAAAAACCGTCTTTTTTTCTTGCAATGGGAGTTATAGTATTGTGAGGAACTCCCTCTGTTTCGCAAAAAATAAAAGCCTTTTCATCGGTGTAGTTTTTCCATTTTTCAAGAATAAAAGCAGAACAGTCAATAAGCGACTGAATGTTTTTTGAAGAAAGACGGATTACAGACATACTCCAGTTAAGAATTCCAGCATCAATTTCATCAAAACCGTTTATTTTAAAATTTTTCCGTATTTTACACCGAGCCATAGGGAATTCATAAGCACCGCCCTGAAAATGTTCGTGAGATAAAATGGAACCGCCAACAATAGGAAGATCAGCATTGCTTCCGATTGTGTAGTGGGGAAACTGGCGGACAAAATCTAAAAGTCGCACAAAAGTTTCCCGGCAAATTTTCATAGGTCTGTGTTCTTTACTGAATACAATACAATGCTGATTATAATAAACATAAGGAGAAAACTGCATTCCCCACACTTCGCCGGCTAAAGTTACAGGAATTACCCGATGATTTCCCCTTCCCGGATGAGAAATGTTTCCAGCAAAGCCCACATTTTCCATGCACAAAAGACATTTTGGATAAGACATGCTTTTTGCAATACCAGCAGCGGCAATATCCCGAGGGTCTTTTTCCGGTTTTGAAAGATTGATTGTAATGTCCAAATCCCCAAAAGGTGCAGGAGTTTTCCAAGAAAGGTCTTTTTTAATTCTGTAACGCCGAATGTAATTTGAATCCTGACTTAATTTATAAAAATAATCCGCAGCAAGTTTTGGAGAAGATTCATAAAGGATGAAAAATTTTTTAATTATTACAGAGGGAAAAGGAACAAGAATACTCATAATTTCCGTATCAAAAAGATCGCAGGCAGCCTGTCCCCCCTGAATAAGGCCGTTATCTTTTCCATAGGAAATAAACCCAGAAAGAATTTCTTCCAGTTCGCCAATTTTACATTCCGGCACTTCATTATCGTTTGAATCAGGAAAACCCGAAAGATTTAAAAATGCCAGAAGCCTGTTTTTTACAAAAATTATATCTTCTTTTTCGATAAGCCCACAAACAAGTCCGTAAGAAACAAGTTTATTTATGCAGTTGTATATGTCCATAACAACAATTATCTGATTGAAAAATAAAAAAAGTCAAATCGAAAAAAAATTTATTTAAATAAGGCCGTGCCCCTCCATTACGCAGCCAGAGTCTGCTCCATTTCGGGTCGCTATGTCCGCCCTTCGCCACAGCCGTGGCTCATTGCGCCGCCCGGCGGCGCAACTTCGGGGCTCCCAGCGCTCACGGAGGAAAAATATCGGCAAAGGCAGACTTAAGCCAGTCTGGTACGACATAAAAAAAGACACCCGAAGGTGCCTTTTTTTATCAGATTAGCAGACTAGCAGTTTTCTGCGAAGTATTTGATTGTTCTTACCATCTGTGAAGTATAACTGTTTTCGTTGTCGTACCAGGAAACAACCTGTACCTGATATGTATCGTCGTCGATTTTAGAAACCATTGTCTGTGTTGCATCGAAGAGAGAACCAAACTTCATTCCGATAACATCTGAAGAAACGATTTCGTCTTCGTTGTAGCCGAAGCTTTCTGTGGCAGCAGCTTTCATTGCAGCGTTGATTCCTTCTTTAGTGATGTCTTTGCCTTTTACAACGGCGATAAGGATTGTTGTAGAACCTGTAGGTGTTGGAACGCGCTGAGCAGAACCGATGAGTTTTCCGTTCAATTCAGGAATTACAAGACCGATAGCCTTTGCAGCACCTGTTGAGTTTGGAACGATGTTCTGAGCACCTGCGCGAGAACGGCGGAGATCGCCTTTGCGCTGTGGACCGTCGAGAATCATCTGGTCGCCTGTGTAAGCGTGGATTGTAGACATAATTCCGCTCTGAATAGGAGCATAATCGTTAAGAGCTTTAGCCATTGGAGCCAGACAGTTTGTTGTACAAGAAGCAGCAGA